>JACMMA010000499.1 GCA_014379275.1 Armatimonadota bacterium
CGGACTGTGTTGCGGCACTGGTGGAAGCGACCGCTCAACGCGGGACAGTACTTGATTTCCGGGCGACGGTTCCGCGCCGTGATGGAGCAGTGGGAGGAAGTATGCGACCGGTTCGCGGACCGCTCTGTTTTTGAACTGAACTTCGCGTTCAAGCGTGTCTGGCGGGACCAGATCGCGTTCAACTATCTGATACGCACCGGGCAGTTGCGGGGGACGCATTTAGACGACGTGGTTCGCTTTCCGATCCGCCCGGTGTCGCTCCGCCCGTCTCGCTACACGCTGTGGCACTACGCCGCGTTTCCGGTCAAAGCCGCTGGATCCGCGATGCGCCGACGGTATGCGTGGATACTCGCCGGACACCGGACGGCAGACGACGTCGCTTTATGCAAAGTGAACTACCATTGATAACTCCTGGTTGATCGAAGTCCCAATGAAACTTTCGTCCAAGTAGTGAAGCCTGGTGTAGCACGTCACCGGTTCAATCATCCATGGATCATATTCATTCCCATTCATTTAGAGAACAGCACGAAAATTGCATACTCTATGACAAGGCATAAAAATTTCGAACTTATGCTGAGTAAATCGTCTCTCCTTTCTGTTTTTCGCACGTAAACACACCATGAGCAACTTCAATTTTTGGATCGAACTGGGGATCGTTGTTTTTTTCGTCCTACTGATCGGGTATCGCCTGATCGAAGGGCGGAACGTGGTCAGCGACGCGCTCAAAGCATTGGGAAAAGAACGCGAGGCTTTCGCCGTTTTAGCAAGTGGGGCAGGGGCGAGCACTGGAAACGCGCCACCCCCCAGCACCGACACCCTTGTATGTGAAATAATTTCCGTCGCTGAAAACAGCGGGGTGTTACATACCGATGCCTTGGTGTACCCACAGAGGATTGCGAGGGCACGCTATCTCGCCGGGATATTTGTATTCATCGGTCTTGTAGGCACTGTTTCTGGCATCGCCTTATCGCTCACCAGTCTCGGCGATGTCACGGGTGGTGACGGGGCAGTTACTGCGAATAAGTTACAAAGCGTGATGACCTCAATAGGTGCGGTGTTGGGTGGGATGAAAGTTTCCGCGTGGTGTACGCTTGCCGGTATCGTAGCAACGTGGAATCTGTCTGGTGCGAACAGCGAATACCTTACGGAAGCCGATAAGTTTATCTCCGACATCGAAAAGCACTGGACGACGGTTCTGGAACCGAAGCGACGCCGTGAGGAACAAGAAAATGATTGGCTAAAGAATCGCCTTCTTCTTCAAGACGTGTTGCAGAATGTCATGCTCACGGTGATCGAGAAAGAGAACGAAGCGACACGCCAGGCGAATAAAGAGCTTGCCGAGACAATCAGCACGGCGCAAGAGTCGCAGGGGAAACAACTCATGCAGGGGATGGAGTTTATCGCGGGGGCACTCTTTGAACCTGCAGACGCCCTACGCCATACTATTATTGAGTTGAAACAAGGAATGGTCAGTACCGCGTCATGGTTTTCAAACGCCGCTCAAACTGCCGACCGCGTTTCGGGGACGCTGGAGACCGCGTATCGTCAGCAACGGGAGGGAGCACTAGCATTGACCGAGGGCACTGCCGCACTACGCGAACAGATCAGCACCATGAATACGGCAATGCAACAGGTTATGAATGCGCTCGATACCTCGCTCACCCGCGCGACTGGGAACCTGCAAGTCGGTGTGGAGGATCATCTCACTAAAATCGCTCAAGCACAGAACAGCATCGAGAAAACGACAAACAATTTATTACGCGGCGTTAGCGATTTTGCGTCGGCGAATAACGCTGCTATCGAGAGCCTGAATTCCGACCGTGCGGAACGGGATCGTGACCGCGAAACGTGGGAGATCGAAATCGACGCGATGCTCCGCGAGCAGGAGCGGGCACGGCAGGCATGGGCGAATGAACGCGGCGAAACAATGAAGGCGTTCGGCGAGGAGCGGGCGGGGGCGTACTCTTTCGTGCGTGACACGCTCGCCGAAGTCCAGAAGTCGCTCGCCGCTCAGAACAGGGAGTTTCACGCGGCACTCACGGCGCGGCAGGCGGAATCTCTGCGCGAAGTGCAAACGATGCGCGCGGTAGCAGACGCGGCGTTGACGAATGCACAAAACGCGGTCGCCGCGATGCAAAAAGATTCCAAAACTGCGGTCAAGGCGATGACCGACGCGGCACATACGGCTCTGACCAATGCCACCAGCGAAACCTCGCGGGCGCAAGACACGGCGGCACGATTCAACATCGCCGCCGACAGAACACTGGATATTCTGGAGAAGGCGCACGACAACCAGCAAGCCCGCACCGAAAAACTAATCGCCGCCGTGGTGGCGTCCGAAAATCGACTCGCCGAACTGTTGAAACGCTTCGAGACGACCCTGTCATCGTCGGCACAGCAAGCCGAGAAAGGCGATTTGCGGGAGGCTTTGCAAACGTTTACCACGGAATTGAATCGTTCTTTGAACACGCACACCGTTACGGTGACCGCGCTCCGGGAAACCGCGTCGCGCCTTGATACCGCCGACGCGATGCGAAATGCCGACCTCAAAGTGATGATTTCCGCGCTCGCCGAGGTTTCTGAGAGGTTATATACTTTGCCCGATATTCTGCGACAGAATGACTTCACGTCGATACGTGAAACGTCGATCCCGCTTTCCTCTGAGGTCGCCGCATGAGACGACGCACCCCGGTGGATGCAATAGACTTTCCCGCGAATCCATTTGTCGCCCTGTCCGACTTCACGATGATCGTACTTCTGCTAGTCGTATTAGGCTTCGTCTATCAGTCGGTGAGCAGCAACCGTCTTTTCGAGAGACTTGCGGTAACAAACTTGCAAAACCGCTTGCAGACCGAACTGAGCGGCAACGGAAACAAAACGGTAAATCGGTCCGCCGCATGTCAACAACTTTTCCGCGGATTCGCGGAAAAGACCGTGGTTGGCAAAGCCACCGATACGGATGGCGACCTACAACGGTTTAGGATCGACGGCACGGCACTGTATCGTAATACGGCGGATGAACTGCACCCGCGTTACGAACTGACTACGGAAGGACGGCAAATGTTAACCGGCTTCGGCGAAGTGTTACGCAACTACCAGGGAGACACGGCGAAACCCGGTACCGGATTGTTCAAACGCATACAGATACAGGGAAACGCCGACCGGTCGGAAGGCGACGACAACACAGCATGGCTACTCTCGCTGGCACGGGCAAGGGAGGCAGCACAGATCCTGCAAAACAATGGGGGTGTTTCCCCGTTGTTGATCGAGGCTACCGGACGGGGATGTTGGGACCCACGCCTTTTACCTGGACAAGCCGCGAGTGGGGCGGCGGAAACCCGAGCCGCACAAAATCGCCGTCTGGAGATTGTCGTTATCTACTCCGCCGTCCGCGCCGCACAGTACGAGCAGGAACTCGGCAAGAATAAGAAGTGACGTTATTGAAAAAAGAGTGGTTGTCCGACGCCCCTATGGAGTGCGTAATCACCTACTGAACCGTTGGAAAATACACGCCGCGTTCCCGGTCAAAGCCGCCGGGGTCGCCATGCGCCGCCGCTACAAATGGATTCTTGCCGGGCACCGGACACCGGACCACGTTGCTTTGTACAAAGAAAACACGCGCGGATAGCGGACCATCACGGTGTCGTCCGCCCTTCGTCTGGCGTCCCTGCCCCGGCATGGTTCGAAACGAAATAGGTAAAGTATCACAGAAGTATAAGAAAGGAGGCTTTGCTATGTATAATATTCTCGTGTTCGTCCGTTGTTGGAGGCGAGGATGCGCTCCGACGGGCAGAAAGGTGGTAGACCGAACATGGCTGATTTTCTTGTCGAAGGTAAGACGGGGCATTATCCCATCGTGTATGTGCGCGGGTTCACCCCGAACAAAGGCTCCCGCGAAGACGCGTTCTATGACGCTTACTACGGTTTCGCGGAAACGTCGGTGGAGAAGCGTCAGACCTTGCCGCGTCACGAGGACGGGGTGACGCCGTGGTACCAGGAACCGGAACTTTTCGAGGGGCAACTGATTCGCTTTTTGAAAGAAGAGGGCTATGCGGATGCGACCAACGGGGGGCTCGCCCTCGCGACGCGGAACAAAGACAACCCCGCCCGTAGCCTTTTCATCTCGCGCTTCTACGACACCGATGTTCTTTCCGGAAATCCGCGCGACATCATCGATCACGCCGCGGATCTGCAGAAACTGGTTTGCGAGAAGATCCCCAAGCAGCTCAAGGAGGCGGGTGTCAACCTCGGCACGGACGATAAGGATTACCGGGTTATTCTGATCGCGCACTCCATGGGCGGTCTGGTTGCGCGTTGCTTTTTGCAAAATCTGCTACCGCACGCCGGACAGGACCCGGAGCGGTGGGTGCATCGCCTTGTCACTATCGCCACACCGCACCGGGGTATCGAGTTGGACGCGGTTCCCGACGCGCTGGAGGAGGTACTGATGGGCGGATTGAACGCGCTGGACTCGGCGATCTTCCGCCCCCGGCGGATGCGCGATTATCTGAAATTGCCCGCCGACACGGACCTCGCGGATCTGAACGGCAAGTTCGCGCCGGAAAAATGCTTCTGTTTGATCGGGAGCGATCACGAAAACTACTCCGTCGCGTTCGGTGTCGCCCGGCGCGGCGTCGGCACCCACAGCGATGGTCTGGTGAAACAAAGCAACGCCTATATCAAGGGGGCGTACTTTGCCAACGTCCACCGGGCTCACAGCGGGCGGCGCGGAATCGTCAACAGTTTCGAGAGTTACCAGAACATCCGCCGCTTCCTGTTCGGTGACACGAAGGTTTCGCTGACGATGGAAGACGTAAAACTGAAAACGCCGGTCCCTCCGCACAATATCACCGCGTTCTACGATGTCGAGTTTTCCCTCTCGGTGCGCGGGACCGGCGTTTTTCTGCACCAACGGCGGCAAAACCCGTGCGAGAATGCGATGCGCTATGAGCGGACCGGGGACGAGTTTTGCAGTCCGAAAACGAAAGAAACGGTTTCGATTATTCCGCTCCACACGGCGTTTATGGACACGCGGCTACAACGGCGCGGCGAATCCTGGTCGCACTTTTCCCTGGGTTTTCGCATCTCCGAACATCAGGTGCGCGACGGTTTTCTGTGGGATCACGAATATCCCGAGCGGACGATCTACAGCGAAACGCTCGAAGTGCGCGTCGGCAATGAGGACGCCACTAGCGACGCGATCCTGGTGGAGTATCGCTGGCTTTCCGACAACAAGCCCTGGCAACCGGCAACAATAGACGTGAAGGACGGGCGTTCGGCGATCCCGCTACGCGACGCGCAGACGTTCGGCGGGACGCTACAGATCCGTTACGAACCATGGGGGGCGAACCCGGCAAGCGAAGATAGCACCGACACGAACTTCATCGCGGCTATTTTGAACGGGTAGTTTCCGTCGACACGATCCCGCCGCCTGACACGGGGGTAACGGGTACTTCCCCGCTACCCCCGCAAGGCTTTCCGCAACAAAATCGGTATAATTTCCCGGAACGTTTGTTCCTCCTACGGAACGGGGATTTCTATCCTCGGGCGGGAGCGTGAGGAGGGAAGATTTCTGAAGGCGAGAGGAAACCGAAATGGCATTGCTGAACGAGGAGTGGCTCCCCGCCGCCCGCATGAAGCGCATCATTACCCACTGGACGGTCGGAGGGTACGCGGCGAACGATTTCGAGCGCGAACATTATCATTTTCTCATCGAGGGGAACGGCAAGGTTGTTCGCGGCGAGAAGAGCATCGTTGACAACGTCAACACCACCGACGGTCTGTATGCGGCGCACACATTGAACGCTAACCAGGAGTCGATCGGTGTTTGTGCCTGTTGCATGTCCGGCGCGGTCGAGCGACCGTTCCGCCCTGGAAATTTCCCCCTGACGGAAAAACAGTATCTGGTGATGGCGGGAGTGGTTGCCGAACTTTGCCGCGCCTATGACATTGTGGTCACGCCGCAAACGGTGCTCGGTCATGGCGAAGTGCAGATCAATCTGGGAATTAAGCAGCGCGGGAAGTGGGACCCGATGGTTCTCCCGTGGGACACCGCGCTTTCGTACACACAGGTCGGCACGTATTTTCGCTCTCTGGTCACCCGCGCTCTGGAAGGGAAGCCGAATGACGACCAGGAGATCGCCGCGGAAGACCCCCCGATCTTAGTCAAAGCGCGGGTGAAGGGGAAGACTTTTTCCGATGCCATTCTGGACGACGGGAGCAGCTACCTTCCCATATACTCGCTCGCCAAGGCGCTCGGGTGGCAGCCGCCTAAGATCACCGGCGGGTCGGTGATGTTCTCCGCGAGTGGCACGGTCAAGCACACCCTGGCGTTGAAGCGGGTCGGAGCCAACAGTTATGTTTCCGCCCGCGACATCGCCGAGATTCTCGGAACCACCCCGTCCTGGGAGAAGGCGACGCGTACGGTGGTCGTCGGGTAGCGTCCATTCCGGCTCCCACCGGACGCGCTAGTTCGCCGTGATCGCGTGCCCCGCCCCCGTCCACAGATCCAGTTCGCCGTCCAACTCGATTTTCAGCACCGTCGCCAGCGGGTCAAGCACCGCGTCCGGGACCGCGATCCAGAGGACGCCGGGAACGTTCATCCACTCTGCCCCGCCCCGCTTGCGGAACGACAGCTCGCCCCCATCGTCGCCACCGCCACCGACCACGGAAACGCGCTTGACCTTGTTCCGAATCCCTTTAACCGCGAAACCGTCCACGACCCGGTCAAACACAAAAACATACAGCGTCGTTCGGTCTGCCGAGAGGGTGCTCGCTCCGTAGCAATGGCCGGCGGGCAGACCCGCGTCCGTACCCCAGATGGCTTCGTGATGTTTCTGGTTCCACGCGCCGAACGCTTCCAGCCGCTCGGCCTGCTCCGGGGGGATAGTCCCGTCTGCCATCGGGCCGATGTCCAGCAGTAGGTTGCCGCCCATCCCCACGACTTCCGCGAACAGCCGAACGATCTCGCGTACCGATTTATAGTTCTGGTCACGCCCCTGGTAGCCCCACGAATCGTTCATCGTGACGCAAAACTCCCACGGTCCCTGCGGGCGCGCTATCGGCTGCCCCTGCTCCGGCGTCGCGTAATCGCCGTGCGATCCGAGGCGCGAGTTGATAACCACGTCGGGGAGAAGTCGTCGCAGCATGTCGCCGGTCTCGTCGAAGTCCCACCACTCGTGCGGCGGGGTCCAGTCGCCGTCGAACCAGAGCAAGTCCGGCGAAAACTTCGTGCAAATCTCCGTGAGTTGCGCCCGCTGGAACGCGATAAATCGTTGCCACGCCGGGTTGTCCTTACCGCCTTCCCAACTGGCGAAACTCGCCGAATTCAACGTCTTGTTGGTGCGTTCTCCGACCGGTACCGGCGCGTAGTCGGGACGGGACCAATCTAGATGCGAAAAGTACAGGCCGACCTTGATCTCCTTTTCGCGCAACGCCTCGCAGTAGGGCGCGATCAGGTCCCGCCCCGCCGGGGTCCGTTTCACCACCGAAAGATCGTTCTCCGCCGTGTCATACAACGCGACGCCGTCGTGGTGCTTCGTGGTCAGGACCGCGTACTGCGCCCCGGTCCTCGCGAACAGTGCCGCCCACTCCTTCGGATCATAGTGCGCGGCGGTAAAACCCGCACACTGCTTGATATAGTCCGCGTACGAAATCTGGTCGTTAAAAAAACTCCACGATTCCGGGATGCCTTCCACGGCATAAATGCCCCAGTGGATAAAAATGCCCAGTTTCGCGCCTTCAAACCACGGTTGAATCATCGCTACTAACTCCCTTGTTTTCCCGGATTTTTTGAACCGCCAAGACGCCAAGTCCGCCAAGGTAGGAGAAGGAGAAGAGGGTTTGAGGTTTTGCGCCTCGCTCACTGTCGAGGCGGCTTAACGAAACCGGCAAGCCCTAGCTTAAAACCCTCTCCTCCTTCTCCTACCTTGGCGGACTTGGCGTCTTGGCGGTTCAAAAAATCCGTTATAGATACCAGCGCACCATTTGTCGCCACTCTCGGGCGCGGTGTGCCTCGCCTTCCCAGATGGTAAAGGTATGCGGGATGTTTTTATCGCGCATTACTTTCGAAAGGCTTCGGTTGTTTTCGAGAAACGTATCCTCTTTTCCTATCACGAAAATAATTTCCATCTGGCGAAGTTGGCCGAGCAGGGTTTCGTCGGTGATCTGGGGCAGGAAATGGAGCGGGTTGTTGAAGTAGATGAGGTCGTCGTAGTGTCCGTCGAAGAGTCCGCGAAATGAGCCGAGCGTTTCCGTCAGGTCGTAACGCCCCGACAGCGCGACCACTTTGCCGAAAACGTCGGGGTGGCGGAGCGCGATGTTCATCGCGTGGTACGCGCCGAGGCTACATCCGTGCGCAATCAGGGTCACATCGGGATTTATGCTCGCCGAAAATGGCGCGACCTCGGTGAGGATGTAATTCTCGTAATCGAGATGCCGTTTCATGCGGTCGGCAGGGATTGCCCAGTCCGCGTAAAGCGATTCGCGGTCCACGGAGTCTACGCAGAAGAGTTGCAGGCGTCCTTCCTCGATTTTATCCTGAAGCGCGGCGACCATGCGCCAGTTTTCGTAATCGAAAAACCTGCCGTCGCGGGTGGGAAATACGATCACCCGCGCCCCGGCAGAACCGAAAACGAGCAGTTCGATTTCGCGCCCGATGTGCGGACTGTGCCACTTAAAATATTCGCGATTCATGGCTTGGAATGACTGTTACTCGAACAACGTTACCCGGTAGCGGGTGAGTATTTGCGTCCACAGATCGTACCCGGCGCGGCTCATGTGGATGCCGTCCTCCGTCCACAGTTCCGGGCGGGGTGTACCGTTTCCGTTCAACATTTCGCCGTACACGTCGATGAATAAACTTTCCGGTCGCTCGACGATACGTTCGCGTATTTTGTCGTTCACGGCACGGATACGGCTCATAATCGCGGCGCGGGCGGGCGACGGTTTGATAGACAGAAACGCGAACGGTACGCCGGGAAGCCGGTCGCGGACCATCGCGTGGAGCCAGATGAACGAGTCGAATACCGCGTCCACCGATCTGCCGTCGCCGAGGTCGTTCTCGCCCGCGTAGAAAACGAGCGAGCGCACGGGGGGCGACATGCGGGCGATCCGTCCCGGCAGGCGGTCGAAATAATGCACACACGCCGCGAGGGTCGAGCCGCCGAAGCCCAGATTGACGATACCCCGTTCCGGGTGCCGGGTGAGCGGCCCGATATCGGTTCGCAGCGTCTCCCAGAGTCGCACGGACGAACTGCCGTAAAAAACGACGCTCCCTGCCGCCACCGGTTCCGTCGTTAGCTTTGCTTCCAACGTCTTAACTTCCGCTTCGTACCACTCAAACACGCTATCTTTTATCCCGTTTCTACATCCGTATTCGAACCGCGACAGTATAGCACATAGCCCATTTCGGGTGTGTGGGGGTTGGCTTCATCGCTGGTCCGGGTCGCGCAGGGTATGCCACCAGCAGCGGGCGGTCGCGACGGTGAGAGCCGGATGAATCCGGCTTAAAATGCGTTGGTCGGGGCGTCTATGCCCCGGAGAAAGTTAGAGGAATATTGACACATGAACAATAACACGAAATTAGGTCTGGGAGGGCACTCGTTCATTGGGGAGTTGGGGAACGACCCCGAAGCCTCGTTCGACGAACAGTGTGCCATCGTCTCGGCTTGTCTCGACAACGGCGTCGTCTGGATAGACACGACGTACTATCAGGAACGCTTCGCGCTCGGCAAGGTGCTTCAGCATCTAGGGCGCCGGAGCGAGGCGCGAATCACCGCCTGGAATTTCTTCCGGGAGCCGGGTAACGATGACCGATTGACGGGGTTCGCACCCTACACGCTCGATTCCTTAGGTGTTCAACTAGCGGAACTACAAACGGATTTTCTGGACCTGCTCGTGATACATTCCCACGACGACGTCGAACTGCTACGGCGGGAAATTGAACTCGCAAGCATCTGGCGGGCGGCGGGATGGGTTCGGGAAGTCGGGCTAGGGATGGCACGGCGCGAAGACCTGGAGAATTTGCCAGCAGGGCATCCGATCACGCGGGTACTGGCGCCGTATAACGCGTTCAATGTGCAGGCGGCGAACCTGTTTCGGGAGGCGAAAGTACGCGGCATGGATACTATCGCCATGTCGCCGTTCGTGCGCGGTTGGAATTTAGACCGGCTAGAAGCGGATCGCAAGCCAGCGGCGGCGGCGACTCTGCTCCGGTGGGTCACCACTCAGGAAATTGTAGATACCGTTTTTGTTTCGATGCGCCGCGCGGAGTGGGTCGGTACTAATTTGGCGGCGGAAATGCAGGGGCCGCTTTCCGCGGAAGAATCTTCTCTCGTCCGGGAGCTAACCGACAGCCTGAAATAATCGGCTCGGTCACCGTAAAGGATAGGGATGGCGGTGGGTGAAACCCCCGAATCGAAGCAATAAGTGTGACCTCACACCTGCCGCGAAAGGCAACTTAAGCGTTTACAGTATCAGGCTGACCTTCGCAAACAGAAATCGCTGTAAGTCCGGGATCGCGACCGCGATCTTTCGCCCCGGAAGTACCGTTGCCGAGCCGTCGCCGCCGAGAATGGTGGCGGCGACCGGTTGCGCCACGTCGGATAACAGTGGGAGGTGAGCTTGCCACTCCGCCGCCGGCGACGCTTCGCGGAAGGCGAGCACGTACGCGCTCCTCCGGTCCGCCGCGACGGAAACGAACCCGGTCCACGACACGCCGTCCGGTGCGTCGCCGAGGGGAAGGATCGTGCCGGAAAAGATCGCGTCCCGGTGCGCTTTCCAGGTCGCGATCAAAGACGCCGCTCCGGCGAAGTACGATTCCGGCAGGCTCGCCGTCTCGAACCAGCCGAGCGGCGACGCGAACATCACCGTGGCGAACAGATAGTCGGGTCGGTACGTGTCCGGCGCGAGCGGATCGCCGACATACTTGTCCCGATGCCGCTCGTGGTTTAGCCACTCCATCCGCAAGCGTAGCGGGTCGACATGATGCGCCAGTTTCCACAGGTTGCGTAGCGTCTGGTGCGGCCAGTACCGGTGCCAGTCCGTGTACCGGTTCTCCACGAAAATAGGTCCGCCGCCCACCAGACCGAAATATCCCGGGCGCGTCTCGGCGGTCACGTCCAGGTCGAAAACGACACGCCCCGCGGACTCCGTGAGTACGCGCGCGAAAAAGGCGTGCAGGTTTCGTTCGCCGACTTTTGAGCGCAATTTGACGCCGTCTATCTTGATGTATTCGATGCCGTGATCGCGGTGTAAGCCGAGGATGACGTCGGCGTCGCGTTGCCAGTTCGCGAAATCATCGGCCGAATCGGGGCCGAACCACAGACCGAACCGCATCCCTTTTTCCCGCGCCGCCGCCACAATCGGGGCGAGCCCGTCCGGGAAACGCTCCGGGTGGACGCCCCAGAAGTTATCCCGCGCGCCGTAGAACCCTTCCCAGACGCCGCCCGCCGTCCGCGCGTTCACGGAGTTACTGGTCGTCCCGACCTGCCAGCCGTCGTCAATCTGGATCACGTCCACGCCCAGACGTGCGCCCGCCTCGATCTCCTGCGCCATGAAATCGGCGCGGATGCGCCCGTCGCGGTTGCGGTCGCCCCAGGTGTTGGAAACGAGCATGCCGTCGCGACCCGGCACATACGGACGCAGACACCGCTGGTATTGTTGCAGCGCGCCGATCCGCCCCGCCGTCCCGCCGCCGTAGGTCAGCACGGCGAACGCGTAGCCGTCGCCGGTTTCGCCCGCGCCGTGACCGACGAACGAGAAGCGGCGTCCCCCCGCCTCGACCCGCATGTCAAACCGGGACGGGGCGGGGCGCACGTCGGGGAGGGGGGCCTCCTTGACGAAGATCAGTCCCGCGCCGCTCAGGACGTCCTCGACATAGAAAAGGCAGCCCCGGAGCGAAAGTGTGCGCTCGACGGGATGCAGCAGCCACTCCCGCTCGAAAACCAGTTCGTTGTGGTCGTCGGTCTGATCCCGGAGCGTCACCTGTGTCAGCCGCAGATGTCGGGGGGCGAGTGTCAGAGACTCCAGAATATCCTGCTCTGTCGCGGTCGTGTCCGCCGCACTCCGGGGCGACGGGTCCTCCTCGACGCCGGTCGGTCCGCCCGCCACACCAACTTCGGAATCCACGGCGACATTCGACGACGCCCCCGTAACCCGCATTCGCAGGCGCACCCCGCCGGCACCCCCGAAAACCTGTAGGGTGTAAACCACGCTCGCCGTTTTCCCGGTCGCGGTCAACTCCGCCGTGAGCGACTCCGCCTCCACCACGGAAAGCGCGGGGACAGCGGCGGCGAGCGACACGGTCCGCGTCTCCTCCGGCAACGGCGTCGCCGGTGTCGGACCGGAACGGGCCGGCGCTGCGGTCAGCCATTCCGCGCCCGTTTTCGCGTCGCGGAACGACTCCGGCGACAACAGGCCGTCCGCCCCGACGTGCCAGGAACGCCGGAAATATTCGTTCCCGACCACCAGAAGGCGGTCCGCCAGTTCGATGTAGGACGCGCCCTGAGCCAGCGTCAATCCGTTGTTAACAGCCATGCTAGTAGGTACAATGCGGACTCGCCCCTGTCCTCCTTCAGAGAGCGAAATCCGGTGCCCAACCCGGACTCAGGCTATAATGTATTTTGGAGGACATATCGTTGAAAAATAGTGCCG
>JACMMA010000500.1 GCA_014379275.1 Armatimonadota bacterium
CCGCTCGGCGTGCGCTTGTAGGGATTGAAGCGGATCTCTAAATAGTCGATGCTCTCGAACACCGCCGCACCGCGCACCGCCCGCGTCGCGAAATACGGCACATCCTCCGCCTGCAGCGACTCGACCAGGTGATGCACCGTCAAGTAATCGGCGAGATCGGCGAACGGGCGGGAAAACTCCCGCGCGAACCCGTCATACCCGCCGAACCGCTCGCGCAACCGGCAGGCGACATCGGTCTCGCGCCCGTGCTTCTCGATGTATCCCCACAGAATACGCGGGTGCGTCGCGCCGCCGAGGTGCCGGTGCAGGTCAGGAAAGTTCATATTTCCTGTTGTACCGCAAAATGGTACGTTACGGGATCGGCGGCTTCGCGCCGGGGCGGATCGGGAACGGCGGCGCGAACTCGATCAGCAGGAGAGTGAAGCCGAGCGCGAGATGTGACCAACCGAGCATTTCGCGGGACCTGCGGTAGGATTCCAGTATCTCGGGAATCTCCTTGCTCCCGCCGCGAATGACATCGGCAAAATTGTACAGATTCTCCTGCAGAAACCACCCGACAGCGATAGCAAATCCGACCTCGGTCATCACCACTCCGAATGCCTGCCCCCACGGCAATCCATAACGGCGGGATTGGATCGTGCCCAGCAAGCAACACACACCCACAAGCGCGAGCAGAGCAGCGGCGAGCATTCCCCAGAACGGTCCCATGGGTGCGCGATTAACACGTGAGGACCACCAGACGGCAATCATGCAACCGATGTCGAAAAGGGCAAACGCGAGACCAAGCCAGCCAACGACCGTAACGGGCTTGATAAACAGGGGGAACCGCAAATACACAGTTCCCTTGTGTAGCACGACAGCAAGGAATATGCCGGATAGACAGCCGATAAGCGGAAGCGGAATGTTCATGTCCTATTTAGACGGCGGATAAGGTAGCGAGGTTACGGTAAGGCGATTTCCAATGCCATGAATGCGAACAACTGTGACACACAACACGTGTACCAGAAACCGGCGGTGTCGGGATCGCCGAAATCCCGGAGGAAGTAAGCAAGGAGACACATCAAGCCGACGGCGAGCGCATATTTAGCCATTACAATACCGAAGGCGCACACCCAAGTGGTTCCATAGTGTCGCGCCTGTACTACGCCCGTCCAAGCACCGACTCCTAAAAACGCAAGTAGGTAGACGCCGAGCATTCCCCACAGCGGGTTCATTCCGGGAAGTGGGTCGCCGATGGACGAAAGCCCGATGGCGATCAAAAACACGGCGACCGACAGGGCAACGGCGAAGACGTACCAACCGAGTCCCGTGACCCACCGGACGATAGCGGGGAGACGCAGGAAGCCCGTCACCCTGTGAAGTACAAGCGCAGTGACCAACCCCAAAAGCAAGCCGACGACGGGGTAAACAATGTGCATGGCATATTCTACACCGAATCGTGTAGCGGCATTACGGTGTCCGGCGGGGCAAGAAGATCAGGCTCATGTCGAGCGAGAAGCCGGGCAGTTCCGGGTCGCCGGAAACGGTCGCCGGGTCGTCTAAAATTTCGGGGTCGGCGGTACCGGGGCGATAAATGTACACCGTGCGCTTCAAACGATCAATCAGCCACCCGAGACGTACCCCGTTCGCTTTGTATTCCTCCATTTTCGCCTTCGTTTCAGTGAGTGAATCAGTCGGCGACAGGATTTCAGCGGCGAAGTCAGGCGCGAACGGCACCGGCTTTTCTTTTTCCGCGTCGGAGAGCGCGTTCCAACGGGCGTTCGTCACCCATGCCGCGTCCGGCGAACGTTTAGCACCGTTCGGCAAGACAAACAGCGTCGAGGAGTCGAACGCGGTCCCGGTTCCGTCCCGACGCGCCCACAAGCCAAGTTCGACAGTCAATCCCGTATTGCTCGCCCCGCTTCCGCCGCCGGTCGGCATATAAAAAAGTAGTTCGCCTTGCGCCGTTGTTTCGGTTTTCGCGCCCTCGTTTTGCTTGGCGAACCGCCAGAACATCTCGTCCGTCAGATTCGGCACCCACAAACGCACCGTACCGCCCGTAATCGTTTCGTCGAGTGTTAAAGTCAGCGACATTGATCGGTCCTCCCGCCGGTATTGTACCAAAAGCGAAGCCCGTCTCCATCCGGAACCGGGCTTGCCATCCATCAATCGCGAACGCGTCGGTAACGAGCGACTTACCGCGTGTCGCTCTCGCGGTCCTTGGTGCGCTTGCGCATCTTCGGGTCGAGTTCGCGCTTCCGCATTCGGATATTCTTCGGCGTGATTTCCAGGAAGTCGTCGGGACCGATGTACTCCAGAGCTTTGTCCAGACCCATTTCTTGCGGACGGGTCAGGCGGACCGCCATGTCGGCGTTCGACGAGCGCATGTTGGTCAGCGCCTTCATCTTACACGCGTTGACTTCCAGATCGCCTTCCCGTTGATGGCGTCCGATGATCATGCCCTCGTACACTTCGACGCCTGCGGCGAGGAACAGTTCGCCACGTTCTTCCGCGTTGGACAGACCGAACGGCGTCGTGGTGCCGGTATCCGATGATATCAGCGATCCCTGTCGCGAACGCTGAATCTCGCCCGCCCACGGACCGTATCCCTCGAACAGGGTCGAAAGAACGCCGGTGCCGCGCGTCAGGGTCAGGAACTGGTTGCGGAAGCCGAGCAGACCGCGCGTCGGGATCACGAACTCCAAGCGCACGCCCGCGCCGCGGTCGGCGGGACGCATATCCTGAATCTCGCCCCGGCGGGTTCCGAGGGCTTCCATCACCGCGCCCTGGTACTCTTCGGCGACCGAGATCAACGCACGCTCATACGGCTCCTGCCTCGAACCGTCCTCGCCGCGGCGTACCAGAACTTCCGGCATCGACACCTGCAACTCGTACCCCTCGCGACGCATGGTCTCGATCAGGACGGCGAGGTGCAACTCGCCGCGTCCGAAGACGACGAACTGGTCCGGCGAATCGGTTTCATTGACCCGGAGCGAGACGTTGGTTTCCAATTCCTTGAACAACCGCTCGCGGATCTTGCGCGACGTCGAGTACTGACCTTCGCGCCCGGAGAACGGCGACGTGTTCACCGCGAACGTCATCTTCAGCGTCGGTTCGTCCACCGACGGTGCGGGAAGCGCGGTCGGGTTCTCCCCGGCGGCGATGGTCTCGCCGATGGTAATCTCCGGCAGACCGGTCACGGCGATGATGTCACCGGGAAACGCCGCGTCCACCGGGGATCGCTTCAACCCTTCGTACACCGACACCTGTTGCACCTTCGCGTTATAGGAGGTCCCGTCACGGCGGAACACTGTCACGGTCTGGTTCGTTTTCAGCGTACCGGAAAAAACCTTGCCGATACCAAGCCGCCCGAGGAACGGGTCGCCGTCGATCGTCGAGATCATCGCCTGGGTACCCGCGCTCGCGTCGCCGTTGATTTTCGGGGACGGCACGTGCTCCAGAATCGTGTCGAACAACGGTTTCAGGTTTTCCGCCGGGGATTTCTCCCAGTCCAGAGTCGCGATGCCTTTCACTGCGGCAGTGTAAACGACGGGGAAGTCTAACTGCTCGTCGGTCGCACCGAGCGCGGCGAACAGGTCGAACGTCTGGTTCACGACCCAGTCCGGGCGGGCGTCGGGGCGGTCGATCTTGTTGACGACGACCACGGCTTTCAAACCGGACTGCAACGCCTTTTCCAGCACGAAGCGGGTTTGCGGCATCGGACCATCTACCGCGTCCACTAATAGCAGGACGCCATCGACGACGAGCATGACGCGCTCCACTTCGCCGCCGAAGTCGGCGTGTCCGGGGGTATCGACAACGTTGATCTTTACGTCTTTATAAGAGATCGCGGTGTGCTTGGAAATGATCGTAATGCCGCGCTCTTTTTCCTGGTCCATCCGGTCCATGACGCGGGTGGCGACTTCCTGATGCTCCCGGTAAACGCCGCCCTGCTTGAGCATGCCGTCCAGAAGCGTCGTCTTGCCGTGGTCGACGTGTGCAATGATAGCGATATTTCGTAACTGCTGTGCCATAATAAAACCTGTAATAACTAAAGTGTACCGTGCGAAGGGTGACGCGACAAAAAACCCGCGCCGGGCGAAGTTCATTCTTCGGCGCGGGTTTTTCGCAAAATTGCCGAAACAGTGTATCACGCCGCCTGCATCGCGGCAATGCGTGACGCGGCTAGCGAGGGTCCTGTTTGACAGATTCCGCGGAATAACGTAGAGTTGACGAACCGTTCCGGATCTCCCGGTCTGCGCGAAGCCAGGAACGCTTCGGAGTCGGTGCCGACACGGAACGAACCGTTTGTGCTTCCTCGCAACGTCCGGCGGGAAGGCAAGAAACCACGCCGTGCGGAATCCCGCCTGTCTCCTGATCGCGTTCCCAGAATAGGCGCGACGAAACGCTACGCAAAGTTGTAACCGTTATGGCTTCTGATCGCTTTGTTTCGACGAAACCGCATCCGCAGCAACCGCATCCGTCGGGGACCGAACCGCCCGATGGGTCGTCGCCTGGTTCC
Organism: Armatimonadota bacterium; assembly: GCA_014379275.1. GTDB lineage: Bacteria > Armatimonadota > Armatimonadia > Armatimonadales > Armatimonadaceae > JACMIU01. The sequence goes on from JACMMA010000500.1 coordinate 4,502, forward strand.
GATTCGCCGCGCCCCGCCCACCTGTGGAAGGGGTTGCTACTGGGAACCGCCCTTGTGCCCGTGACCTGCTTCGTGGTCGCGTGGGCGGAGATCGTCTTGATGACGCTACAGATCGGCTACCTGCAGATGCCGCCGGCAGTGATCGGGCTTCTTCTGCTGGTGACCTTTCTGAACGCGCCGCTGAGGAAACTCGGCAAGCGCGCTGGTTTGTCGGCGCAGGACATCATGGTGGCTTACACCATGATGCTGCTCGCCGCCATGATCTCGTCGCGCGGCTTGATGCAGAAGTTGATCCCGCTCCTCGTGTCGGCGAACTATTTCGCCTCCGACGCCAACGACTGGCGCACCCAGTTTTCCCCGTACATCAAGCAGTGGCTCGTCCCGTTCGATGTCAAGGGTGCGACGAAGCAGGATGTCGCGGTACGCTTTTTCGAGCGACTTCGCGCCGGGGAGACGATCCCCTGGAATGCGTGGGTCGGCCCCATGCTCGCGTGGTCGCTACTGGTCGTTCTCGTTTTTGGCGCATTTCTTTGCCTCGCGTCGCTGATACGACGGCAATGGGCGGACAACGAAAAACTGGCGTTCCCGCTCGTGCAACTGCCGCTCAAAATGGCTGGGGCGGGCGACGGCACGCACGATACGCCGCTGTTCAAAAACCCGATGATGTGGGTTGGATTCGCGATTCCGTTCACCGTGTTTCTCATCAAAGGGTTACACACCTGGTACCCTGCCGTCCCGGATATTCAGGTCGAGTGGAACCTCGGCGATTACCTGCAACAGCCGCCCTGGAACGGCATCTATTACACGCCGTTCAAACTCAGTTTCGCGCTGATCGGCTTCATGTTCCTGTTGCCGTCCGACCTCGTCTTCTCGCTCTGGTTCTTCTTCGCACTTTCGCGGTTGCAGGACGTGGTCGCGAAAGCGTTCAACATGGACACGCCGGGGATGCCGCTTTATCCAACGCCGCTCTTTCGCGGGTATCAGGCGATGGGCGCGTATCTGGTGCTGACGGTCTACCTGCTCGTCATCGCCCGCCCGCATCTGCTCCGCGTGTGGCGCATCGTCTGCGGCGAGGAGAAAGAGTCCGCCGAGGACGCGAACGAACTGCTCTCGTATAAAACCGCGTTCTGGGGGTTCTGGTTGTGCGCACTCGGGGCGGGCATCTTTCTCGTCGCGATGGGCATGTCGCCGCTCATCGCCGCCCTCCAACTCGGCGGGCTACTGTTCGTGATCGCGTTCGTCATGGCGCGGTCTACCGCCGAAGCCGGGATGTTGATGACCGAGTCGTCGTTCCGCCCCGTGGACCTGCTCCGGCTGTTTATTCCGCTCCACGTTTTAGGTCCGTCCAACCTGACCGCGATGGCGATGACCGATTCGCTCCTGTTGCGCGACCAGCGTGGCCTGCTCCTGTCGGGGTTTCTGGATGGTTTGCGCATCGCGGATGGGGTGCAGGTCCCCCGGCGCCGCTTCTTCGGCGTGTTTACACTGGGTGTCCTCCTGTCCATCGTCTGCGCTGGGGCGATCCAGATCTGGCTTCCGTACACGAAAGGCGGCATCACGCTGTACGGCTACGTCTACCAATACAACAACAAGGTCGGCTTCGAGGACTACGAGAAGTACATGCAGGCGGGGAA
>JACMMA010000501.1 GCA_014379275.1 Armatimonadota bacterium
AACTGTCATTGTGTGTTCCCTATCCTTTCCTCACATATCGGGCGATTATCTTCCACTTCGCCTGACATATAAGAAACGCGCGAACCGTCGCGTATGTGACACGGAGACGGAGTATGGATCGAACAAGGAACGGGGCATTCACCGCTTTTTAAAGCGCGCTTTCCCCCAGCGTTGGGGCGACAACCGGTTCCAGGAACGGGACACCTGCCGCCTCACAAACTTGCCGCGCTACCGAAACGTGTGCGGGCGAGCCGATAACAGACAGGGGCGGGCCGTCCCCGGTCGGCAGATTCGCCTTCGCCCGTAATATCCGCCGGACAGAATCATTGACTTGTGCCTCTGACAATTCACCGGATCGCACGGCGGCAAGTAGCGCGTCGAACGTTTCCTTCTGTCGCTCCCAGGTGTGGCAAACCAGCAGGATGTCTGCACCGGCTTTCGCCGCCATCACTGCTGCCCGCGCCGTTCCCCAGGTATCGGCGACCGCCTTCATTTGCAAACAATCGGTGACGATCAGCCCACGGAAGCCGAGTTCTCCGCGCAATAGGTCGGTCAGTATCGGCTTCGAGAGAGTCGCCGGCACGCCCGTGTCATCCAGTGCAGGGAATAAAATATGCGCGGTCATAATCGCCGGGACTCTCAACTCGATAGCCGACTTGAACGGCTGTAACTCGCGTTTGTCCATCTTCTTTCGGGAGTGCGTTAGCATCGGCAAAGCAAGATGACTGTCTAAATCGGTGTCGCCATGACCCGGAAAATGTTTGACACAGGACAGAACCCCGCCGGTGTAGAAACCGGGTAATTGCGAGATTACCATGGTGGTCACGACGCGGACATTGTCTCCGAAGGCGCGATCACCAATAACGGGATTCGCCGGGTTCGAGTTTATGTCCGCCACGGGAGCGAAGTTGAAATTTACGCCGACCGCGCGAAGTTCTTTAGCCGTGCATTTCGCCGCCTTCTGTGCCAACTCCCACTGGTTTGCCTCCCCGAAGACTTTGGCACTCGGGAAAGCCGTGAACGGGGCACCGAACCGTGCGACGCGTCCGCCTTCCTGATCAACTGCGACGAATAGTGGGATTTTGGCAAGGTTTTGCAGTTCGGCGATCATATCTCGGACTTGCACTGTATCCACGGGGGGACGCGGGTTGCCGGGTGCCTGCACATTCCGCGCGAATAAAATCATGCCGCCGGCGTGCAGTTCCTCGACGCAACGGCGGGCTTGCTCATTCACATTCAAAAAGGCATCGTTGCCGCTAGAGTCATCGCTCTGCCATCCGAGGCAGAGCATCTGACCGATCTTTTCTTCAAGGGCCAAGGTGTCAACTGAGATCATATAATTAAGCGGGAGACTGACACCGTTACACGCGACGCGTGCCGCGTCGCACCAGGCAAAACGGCGACCTGCCGCTCATTTCAGTCGAGTCGCCTGTTTCCAGCCTGAAAAACCGCGATATCAGAGTCGTTCAATGCGATTTTTCAGCGTCGCCGTGAGGTTGCGACACTCTCACCCGGCACACTGGAAGGCGAGCCGGGTGCAGGAGCGGCAGCGATGCTTCTTGCAATCGCACCAAGACGCGGGTCGGTAAAGCCGATCCGCTGAAAGCCGGCTTGCCCGACGCTAATCAGAGCGATCCGAATGGTCTCATCTTTCACGCCGGGATCCGCTCGCACCAGCACACTCACATCGCTCAGTTTAACGTCGCTGCCGAACCGACGAATCGCCGTCATTTTCAATCCTACCCCGACGACGTCCGGCCCGAACCACTGGTTCTGTTTGGCGAACTCCTTGATATCAAAGGTGCCGTCGGCACGGGCGAGGATGGTGAGTTGGCGACCCGTCTTCGCGCTTCCCGCCCACGAAGCGATCAACGGAACTTTGCTTGCTAGCGCGACGCCAGAGAAAGCAAGAATAGCGACCACCGCCAGAACAAATCGATTGTTCGGCCATACCGCGAGGCGTTCTTTAATAGTGTGCATTTGATCCTGACAGCGACTTACGACCGGAAACAATGAGAGTATCTACCCCGTTACAGAACGATTTTAGCGAAGAAATGCGTTCAAAACGAGACGAATAAATCACTGGGTGAATTAACACATAGCGAGACTAAATGCACGGAACACTTTTACCGTCTACGGAAACGACAAGGTCGCTCACCCCAGGGATGACATAACCTGAATAGTTAGTCGGTTTCTGATCACCAAAAGTTGCACAACGTTTCGCCGCAACGGAAAAAGAATTCTCGATTCTGACGGGTCCGTGTCCCCGCACCCGCTCGCCCCGTGCGACACCACACGCACGGGGAACCGCCCGGTCTTAGCTGGAAGCAACGGAAGCGATGGACGACTTCAAGGCGAGTGCGACTTCCACGGCATCGTCCGACGACAGCGTCGCTCCATCCTGAAATGCTCTGTCAAATCGGTCCTGCCCCATCGACTCCACTGCGGCGGCGGTTGCCTTATCCACGGCAACGCGCTCGGAAGGGTAAAGCGGACAGTTTGTTTCTCGCCGGAGGGCGTCGGCGGCGCCGAAGAGACGTGCCGTGGATTCCACCTCGCCGCGTGCCTCCGCGAACAGGGCAAACCCTTCGAGGGTTCCGGCGATGTCGTCTGGTATGTCTGAATTCCGGATTATCGTCAGGCTTTCTGCCAGCAACGAGTACGCCTCGTCCCAATCATGACGGTAAGTCGCGGTTTCCCCGAGATTGCGGAGCTCGGACGCGATGCTGTCGCGCGCGTTCATAACGCGGTATATCACGAGGGACTCCTCGAAACAGGCGGTGGCCGTCGCATGACGCCCCTGATACATCGCCGCCACGCCGACGTTGGAAAGGGTGATCGCGATCCCGGGTGGGTATCCTACGATCCGCTTGATCGCAAGACTCTTTTCGAACCGCGCTTCCGCTTCCGCGAAATCACTCAAGGAAAGCGCGATGGTCCCCAGATTGTTCAGTGCCTGGGATTCACCCACCTGGTCGCGCCGCTCCTGATAAAGAGCTAATGCTTCTTCGCAGAGCGGTTTTGCAGCGGCGTAGTCCCCGCGCTCCCACTCGACTACCCCGAGATTGAGCAAGGAACCGGCGAGATCCACCGCGGCGATGGTGGTCCGGCGGATGGCAAGACTCTCGCCCAGATAGGCGCGCGCTTCGCCCCACTCTTGCCGCGATAAATTGAGCAGACCCAGGTTGTTCAGAGTCGACGCGATGGCAACCGGATCGCCGTTCAGGCGTCGCAAACGCAGGCTTTCCTCAAAGCGGGGTTGTGCCGCCATGTTATCTCCTTGTATCATGGCGAGTGTCCCCGCCCCGTGCAGTGCCCGACTGCGGTGCAAAGACACGTGGGTTCCGGAGTCAGGATCCGATTCCATGACCCAGGGATGCGAGACCGCGAGAGCCTGCTCCAGCCAGGCACGCCCCTCGGTCGGACGTCCCCGGATGTTCCAGTACATTGAGAGAGCACCCGCGGCCTGAAGTGCCCGGAGCGGGTTACGGGTAAAGTCATACTCCATCGCCGCGCGGAAGTTGGAAAGGTCCGCGTCGACTCGCTCTAGCCATACCGACTCGTCTGGGCCGTTGATCGCCGCGTCGAAACGTTCCGCCTGGTTCGCGAACCAGGCGGCGTGGCGTTCGCTCGCCGCCTCCCGTTCGTCGTCCGTCAGTTGTTCTGCCCCGAATGTCCGGAGGCTTTCTAGAAGCGAAAACCGCATCTCCGAGGCGTCGGCGAGACTACCGACGAGCGAGTGTGCCCGTAGACGAGCGATCGCCTCACTGGCGACGTTCTCGCCCCCACTTTCGCAGACGGTGGCGGCGGACGCGGCGGTAAAGCCCCCACGGAACACCGAAAGGTATGAGAAGAACCGTCTCAGATCCGGCGAAAGTAGTTGATAGCTCCAGTCGATAGCGGCATACAAGGAACGATGGCGGTCATCGGGACTGGCTCGTCGGTCGGCAATCAGCAGGTTCCCGCGCTCCGCCAGTTTTTCCCGCATCTGTGAGGGCACCAGGTTTCCGCCGCGTGCCGCGACAAGTTCGATCGCCAGCGGATTCCCTTCCAGCATCCGGCAGATTGTCACGATATCCTGACTGTTGCGGGTGGTAATCTGGAAATCGGGACGTGCGGCCCGGGCTCGGTCAAGGAACAAAGCGACACTGGCGACTCTTGCCGCCTCGTCCAGCGCCACTCCCCCTTCATGGGGCGGAACGGGGAGTGGGGAGAGTGGGAACTCACGCTCACCGGGCAGATGGATGCGCAAACGCGAAGTCACCAGCAAGCGCAGTGTCGGCACGCGCTCGATGAGCGTCTGGAGAAGCGACCCGACCGAATCGGCGACCTGTTCCAGATTATCCAGGACCAGAAGCGGCGTAGTCGCATCCGCAAGGAAATCCGCCGCGCGCGTCAGAAGCGCATCCGGGCCATCCTTCGCCCCTTTCGTCTTTTCTCCGAGGGCATCGCAGATCGCCGCGGGAATGCGACCGGGATCACCCACCTCGGCGAGCGGCACAAAAAAGCCGACACCGTCCCAGGAGCGGGCAGTTTCCACCGCGAGGCGTGTTTTTCCCGTACCGCCCGGACCAGTCATGGTCACTAGCGGTGACTCGTTGAGGGCTCGGCACAGTTCCTGTCGCTCGGTCTCGCGCCCGAAAAACCGGGTGAGATACGAAGGAAGCCGACGCGGAAATACAACGAGCGGGAATAGCTGGGAAGGCTTTGGTGGCGCGGCGACCTTCGGCGTGGGCGGTGTGATACTTAGCTTTTCCCGGCCCTCCGGGAGCGTCGCCGCCAGCGCCTGTAGCTCCGCAGAGGGCACCGCCCCGAGTTCGGTTTTCAGGCGGCGGCGAAACGCCTGAAAAACGCCGCGGGCAGTGGCGTGCTGTCCGATCTCTGCCAGCAGGGAGAGCAGAGCGAAGAGCGGTTCCTCGGCAAGCGGGTCGATGCGTGCCGCGTGCCGGGCAAATTCCAGCCCCACCCCCGGCTCGACCTGCCGCGCCACTGCGGACAGCCGCGCGACCGCCACCTGATTCAGTCGGTCGCGCTCTGTGATTACCCAGTCGTCGTAGAACCCTGTCAGAAGCGGCTCCGAAAAAAACGTGACGACGTGCATACCCGCCGCTGCCTGGGCATCCATGGGATTTCTGGACGGATCGGAAAGGATCTGCAGAGCACGCTCTACCCCCGCGACATCGGTAGCGACCGATTCGGCGACGAGCTCAATCTGATCGTTCCCTTGAGAGCGAATGACACTACCGGAAGGCACACCCGGCGGCTCCAACTGATGCCGGAGCGATGTCAGGGCGACCCGCAGACGGGCGCGGCTTTTCTGCGGCGGCTCATCCGGCCAGAGAAGGTCACATAGAGCGTCTCGGGTGTGGCGCCTGTCGGCGTGGAACGCAAGGAACGCCAGAAGCGCCCCGGTCTTACGCGTGCTGAAACGGAAGAAATCCTCGTCGCCCCGGCTTACGCGGAGACTGCCGAAAAGGCGTATATGCCAGGTATTCATTGCCTTTTCAACCTTCACCCCACGTCCGCGAATATCCTCTTTCGTGGCGAACGCATCGCGGCGAAAACTGTCGCATGTCGCTGTCTAATCCGCTGGAAAGGGGATGGCGCCGCTGTCATGTTACGGTGAACTAAGAAGTAGAGTCCGCGCTTTATTCGCGATGACGACACGGGAAAAAAGCAAAGTGAGCCCTGACGCGGTCTATATCCGTAGAGGTGAAGAGGCTCCTACACCCGTCAACCGTGCCGGACGACCGTTAGAGGGGTGCTTCCCTGATCGCGTTTTGCGGTGTCTCGAGGCGGCAGGGCGAGGAAAGGCTGTCAACCGAATCTGCTAACAATGCAACGTACTCGATGTTGCCACTCATGAATACGATGCGAAAGCCTTTGACGGGAATCGGACCCGTGACCTCTTCTTTACCAAAGAAGTGCTCTACCACTGAGCTACAAAGGCAGGAGGGCATTCCGGGGAGGAACACGCCGTGAGAATGTATCACGGCGCGGGTCGCGTGTCAAGCGATCTTCACGGGGCGAGGCGGGTACGCAGTCACGGTCAGCGTCGGAATGTAGAGGACCGATTGCGGTTCGTTGGCCGCTTCCACGGATAAGACGCCGAGTTCTCGCCAGGGTGTCAGGCGGGCGGAAACGAGTCGGGCGATTATCGGCACGGGCAGTTCGTCGGGAAACGCGACCGGGGCGTACCCAGTCCAGTCTTTCGGGCCGGCGGAAAGCGCGAAGTAGGTGGCCTCACGCCGCAGCAGGAAGCGGGTCATGTCGTCCGACTTGCCGAACGGTGCCGGGACGGCGTCCGGGTTTTCGGCGGTGGCGATCTCCCATTCCGTGGTTCCCCGGTCGGCGACCGTGCGCAGTTGATAGCCGTTGAAAGTGCCCCGGACGGGGTCGCCGGAAATATGCACCGTCGCGCGAGCGAAGTCGGCCTCTTTTTGCAGGGCACGTTGCGCCAGATAAACCCGGTCCGCGCTGTAGAAAGAGCGCAGAACATACGAACCGGGCTTCGCTTTATCGGTGCGTCCCAGAACACGGTACGTTATCTCGCGGTACGCCTCGCCGGTCCCTTCCGGCGCGGGCGACCAGCGCGCTTCCTCGCAGAAGGCACACGTCGTCTGCACGAACGCGACCAGTTCGCCGTTCGCATCCGGCAACCGGTCGGGGATGAACCCGTTCGGCACCAGCGGCGTCACCCGCTCTACCGGCACCGCGTAGGTTAAAATCGCGATATCCGTCAAACGGAGGGTCGCCGTTCCCGCGCCCTTTTCGGGGGCCTCTAAGCCCGCCTTGATTTTTTGCCACAGGTTCACGGTTATCCTTTACGTACGTTTTGCGGACTTTGTTGCAGGGCATTGATCATCGCGCGACGAATCGTTCCCTACCGAAGGAGAACGGGCGACGATCTGTTTTCCGGTGAAGAAAATAGGAGTTTTTATATGGCAAGCAAATCTGCCCTGCTCGTGTGGGGCGGTTGGGACGGGCATCAGCCGAAGGAAGTCGCGGAGCTTTTGCAAGGGGAGTTGGTCCGGCATGGTTTCGCGGTAGAGGTTTCGGATACGTTGGACGCTTATCTGGACGAGGAGAAACTGAAATCGCTCGATCTGATCGTGCCGCTATGGACCATGGGCGCGATCAAGCAAGAACAACTGCGCCCTCTGTTGAACGCGGTAAAAAGCGGCGTCGGGATCGGCGGGGTGCACGGCGGCATGTGTGACTCGTTCCGCAATGAAACCGAGTACCAGTGGATGACGGGCGGGCAATGGGTCGCGCATCCCGGCAACGACGGCGTCGAATACACGGTCGAAATCCGCGATCCGGATCACTTCATCACCCAGGGTTCGCCTGCCGTGCTCAACATCAAGTCGGAGCAGTATTACCTCCATGTTGATCCGGCGGTGCGGGTTCTGGCCACGACACGCTTCCCGGTCGACGGTGTGGACGGTCCGCACCTCAAAAACGGCACGGTGGATATGCCGACGGTTTGGACGAAATACTGGGGCGAGGGTCGCGTCTTTTACAACGCACTGGGGCATCAGGCGAACGTCGTCGCGCAACCAGACGTACTGAATTTGACGGTACGCGGGCTGCTTTGGGCGGCTCACGCCGAAGAAACCCGTTGAAATGAAATAGTCCGCCGCCGCCATGGAAGGGTGTTCCATGGCGGCGGAAATAGGCGTCATCTATTCTTCCCGGTAGATACTCACGTGGACGGTGCCGTCGCGGGTGATGTAACCGCGGTACATGCCCGCGGTATTGAACGGTAAGGCGGCATTTCCGTGTCTGTCGATGGCGATCACGCCGCCACTCCCGCCGATTTTGCTCACCTCGTGATGAATGACTTCCGCCGCCGCGTTCTCAAGACTCACCCCCGTATAGCGCATCCGCGCCGCTATATCGTGCGCCACCGCGAGGCGAAGGAAATATTCGCCGTGCCCCGTCGCCGACACCGCGCAGGTTTCGTTGTCCGCCCATGTCCCGGCACCGATAACGGGCGAGTCGCCGACGCGCCCGTATCGCTTGTTCGTCATACCCCCGGTCGAAGTCGCCCCGGCAACATTCCCGGCGTTATCCACCGCAACCGCGCCCACCGTTCCAAATTTATTGTCTTCCGAAAGCGACATCGTGAAGCCATCTCCCCCGCTCGCCGATCCCTCCGACTCACGCTTCTGCTGATCGTTGAGTTGTTTCCACCGGGTTTCCGTCCAGAAATACGGCGGGTCCACTATCGCAAGATGCAAATCTTCGGCGAGACGGTCGGCACCGGCACCGGCAAGGAACACGAACGGGGTTCGTTCCATCACGGCGCGCGCGAGAGTGATCGGATTTTTTGGTTTAACAACGCCCGCTACCGCACCTGCCTTACCCGTCCCGCCATCCATAATCGCCGCGTCTAATTCGTTACGACCATCCGCCGTAAATACCGCGCCGCGTCCCGCGTTAAATAAAGGGTCATCTTCCAGTACCCGAACCGCTGTCTCGACCGCATCGATCGCGCTTTTCCCCTGCTGAAGATCGTCATACCCGGCACGGAGCGCGGACGCGAGACTGTGTTTGAACGCGTCTTCCAGTTGCGGCGTCAAGTTTTCCGGCAGGATAGTCCCCGCTCCGCCGTGCACGACCAGAACGACACCGGAGGTGGATTCGGCGCAACGAAGCGACTCGGGAAGCAATTTCATGGGGGGCGCATTTGTCATATCCAGAAACTGTTGGACAGCGACCAGTGATTTTCCTGCCCGCCGCCACACGTTGCACCATGCGGCGATCGTGTTTATCCTATCGCTCCCTGCCAAAAGAGCGTACAATATGTTCGTGCCAACCATGCCGCTACCATTCGGATTTCTGCCATCCTTCGGTGCGTCTCCCGCGTTCTATCTGTCTGGATATTGCACCGGGGTGCTGGCGTTCGCGTGGCTGGCGAAGCGACGCGGCCTTTCCACGGCGGGTGTTTGGTCGGTCGCTCTGGTGGGGCTGTTCGGCGGGCTTATCGGCGCGAACCTGTCGCAACTGATCGCATCCGGTGGCAAAGAACCGGGCAAATCGGTGCTGGGCGGGATCATCGGCGGATACCTGTGCGTCCACCTGTACAAGCGGCGCATCGGTCTCACACGTCCGCTGGGCGACTTGTTCGCGTTCGCATTGTCGGCGGGCGAGGCGGTCGGACGGTGGGGATGCTTCTTCGGCGAGTGCTGCTACGGACGCGAAACCGATCACGCGGCATGGTGGTCGGTTTATCAGCACGGCGCGGAGCGTTACCCCACGCAGGTTTACATGTCGGTCGTGTCCGCGGCGATTTTTGCGACCCTCGTTGTTCTGGAAAAACGCCGATCCCTTCCCGAGAACGGCTTGTTTTATGTCCAGGGCTTACTCGCGTGTACGGCACGGTTCGCCATCGAGTATTACCGCACGGCGGCACCCGTATCACTCGGCTTAACCGCGGCACAGTGGGCCTGTCTCGCCGGTGTCGCCTTCTTCGGCGGCATGCTAGCGCGAATGATGCAAACGTCGCGACAAACACTGGAGGCGGCGTCATGATGTGTCGCCAGTGCGGGCGCGAAACGTGGGGCACACGTCACACCGGGTTTTGTTCTCACTGTGGCGCACTCCTCGGATTGTCACCGCCGTCCGATGAAGAGCGACAAGATACATCGTCGGTCGTGGCGCAGAAGCGGCGAATTCGTCCGAAATCATTACCTGTTTCCCACGGTCCGCTTTTGACCGGTCACATGGCGGTTGACCTCGCACTAGGGTTTCTGGGAGAAATCGCCGCGTTCGCTTTGCTTGCGTACTCGATCTGGCAGTTTTTCCGATCTTTGGGGCAAGTCCCGGAAGACGCGGGTTATTTTTTCTTTCTGTTGGGGATGTTTCTCACGTCGATCTTTCTGTTCTGGCACACGAAAGCGATGCGCAGGCGGTACCCCACCTTCGCGAAGGGATGGCAAACCGGGCGCGATACCTGGGGTAAAGGCGTGGACCATCTGTTGACCCTGATTTTCGGCGTTCTGATGCTGTGCGTCTTGTTCCCGCTCGGCGGATTGTTGTTATACCTCGGCTTTGGATTCGGACTGGTCGCCTGGGTGTTTGCACTGTTCGTTGCCTATCTTTTCGGGATGCTTGCTCGCCGCATGTCCAGTGGGAACAGGAAACCGGGAGAAAACATACCGTGAGTGAGGAGGCGCGTTCACCGCAAGCCATCGTATGCACGAACTGCGGGCGTACCGAACCTCGGCCCGGGGTCCGTTTCTGCCCGAACTGCGGCACATTGCTGCCCGGGCTAGCGGGCGCGAAGACAAGCCGTGCCGGATTCGCCGCTCTGGCACAGCAATTACCCCCGCCGCCAGAGACTTCCACTTCCACTAAAAGAAAGACTTCATCCGAACCCGTCAACCAGAAATCGCAACCGTGGGCGATTCCGCCAGCGGTTCTTGCCGCACCGCGCTACGCGCACTCGGATTCACGGGCGAAGTCGCCGCTGTTTTGCTGGGTGCGGGAATCCTTGTCGGGATCGGTGAAGCGGCAAGCCATCCGCATCTGCCGGATTGGGTATCTCCCATCATCCTGATGGGCGGCGCGGGAGTATTGGCGCTTTGTTTGTGGCAGGCGAAACGGCTCCGCGAAACCTATCCGCAACTCGCGCGGGGATGGTGCGCCGGTCGTTCGGGTTGGGTGACCGCGATATTTTCGCTATTGCTCGGTAGCGTGATATTGGGTCTCGTCGCGCTTCTACTCGGACCGCTGGCGGCTCGTGTAGGCGGCGCGGTCGTAATCGCCCTCGGACCGCTCGCGTGGCTTTTACTGGCTGGGATAGTGTATGTCGTCGGGCGCGCGGTGCTCAATGTGGTACGGAAGGATCGCAAACGCTAAATGCATTCTTAGTATCCGTAGCCTCCGTGCTATCGGCGCGTTTTCCCCGCAACGGCGAGCGAAAGCGCGGTCGACAAAAATCCCCGGCGCGACAGCGATCCGCGGGTTTGAGGGCATGGTTCAGGACTGAATTGCTCATGCAGGTGTTCGACGGATACGATTCCCTGCGCGGTAGGAATCGCTGTGTGAGAAACAACGAACTAACGGCGGAAATCCGTTGCTCCCACCGTTAGTTCGTTGTATCGACTTAAGCCCCGGCGAGAATCGCCGCGCGTGCCGTCTTGTACTCTTCGTCCTCGATTAAGCCCTCGTCAAGAAGCCCCTTGAGTTCGAGGAGCCGGTCCTTTTTAGACATCACGGGAGTCGCGACTGCCGCATCCGTTGCCGCGATGGCAGGAACGGACGCGGTCGCCGGAAGAGTCGCGGTCGCGGTGCCGTTCCCGCCGTTCAGCGACGATGCGCTGGGTACAGGCGTTGCAACTACCGCGACGGTTTCCGCCTTCGCCGCGACGGGAACGCCACTTCCGAAGCCCGCGAAGTTGATCTTCTCCAGGTAGTCCGAAATGGCTTGCTGGTACGGGCGATAGATCGCCGTCGGCAGGGCGCGTTCCTGCGCCTGGACGTGCCGCACTAACCGCTCGCCCAGTTCGGCGACGCCCAGTTCGTGCAGTTTCGCCTCGATCCCCTGGTCCAGCTGCTCGCGAAGGGTTTCGTTGTCGCACAGGTTCATCACGATCTCGCGCCCTTCTTTCGGCGGGCGGCTCGCCTGCACCGCCGCCGATTCGTCCTGCGCGATCAGTTTCGCCATGTCGCCGGTGATGCTGATGAACGTTCCCAGCGGGTCGGTTTTCGGCATCCCGAAGCGGTCCTGATACTTGGCGATGAACTTCACCGTCACGCGCGAGCCGGTTGCGGTATAGCGCGTGTCGCGTTCCTCGTCGATCACCTGTGCCGCCCAGCCGACACAGAACGTCTGCCACGCGTGCGCCTGTGTCCGGAACGACGGCGGCGAGATGCGCACCCACTCCCGGATGTCCTTGCGGGTGTGGATCGGGTTCGCCGACGCTCCTTGCATCCGTGCCTGGTCGTAGGCGAACCGGTACTTCTCGATCCCGTCTAAAAGGCGCAACGGGAATGCGGCGCGCTCGCGCAGGAACAGCACCTGGTGTTGCTCGTTCGCGTTCGAGATTTGACCGTCCCGCACGCCCTGCACCGTGTCTTTGAGCATCCGGCGGAACCGCTGCTCGGCGTCGGAGCGCGGTTCGGCACCGTTCATGATCCCGACAATAGTCTGCTCCTTGTTCTGGTCGTGCTTGTAGTTCGGCGCGTTTTCCAAGAGATGCACGAACGGCGACGAGAGCGAGAAGACGTTCGAGAGTTGCGCGACGGAGCGTTCGGTACCTTCGCCGTATACTTTGAAGAATTTGTCGAGTACCGATTCGCCTTCCACCGCCTCGAACACATCTTCGGCGCGGCGGGTCAGCACCTGCTTGATCCGGTTTAGGTCCGCGCCGCGAATACCGTAGATGTTGCCCGCCGTGCCGAGTTCGATAAGCACATCCGCCGACGCCGTCGTGATCGCCGGGTTGGATGGGTCGGCGCCGTTCCCCACATACGCCGCGTACCGGTTCTCGATGTCGCCGCCCTCGTACGTCACCACGCCGTTTTCACCTTCCACGCGCCGCCCCCGGTCGAAGAGCGAATCTCCGTTCACGCTGACGCCCGATTCGATCGCGGCGTTCTCCTCGCTCCGGTAGTAGGCTTCCAGAGACTTCATCCGCTCGATGTACGCGTCCATCTCTTCCTTGAGGCGGTCGATCACCGGAAGCATCGCGGTGTAAAAGTAGATCGCCGCGTCCTGCGCCCGGATGTCGATCATGGAAACATCCCAGCGGCGTGCTTGCGCCAGATACGCGTCCTTCTTCTCGTCTATCGCTTGCTTTTTTGCCCCCATTACAAGCCCCATCGCAAAATCATCCGCGAACCGGGTGATCTCGCCGAGTTGGCGGTCACGCTGATCGGCTACCGGGGCGAGGCTTTCCTTGTTCTGGTCGCGGATCTTGCCGGTGCCCTCCGCGAACGCCCGGAACCGCTCCGTCGCCTGGTCCAGGAACGCCCGCGCGACGCCGTGGCGTCGGTTCGGGTCGTTGACGCAGTCGGAGATGAAGCCGCGCAGGGCGTTCTCCTTCGCCGGAATTAGCACGCGCAGGTTTTCGCGCATCTGCCACAAAAATTCACCCAGATTCGGGCGTGCCTTCGCCAGAATATCGGGATTCGGGTCGGTGTCGACTAACTTCGCTTCCTGTTCCTTTTGCTTCACCATCAGCAGTTCGACGACGCGCTTGTGGCCGGGATATGCCGATTCGTACTGCCGGTTGGTGTTGTTCCAATGCCCCATCGCCGCGTCGCGTATCAGTTCGCCGGACTCAACGTTCAGCACCTGGATCTGTCGCTGGACCTCGTCTATCGTCAAGCCGAGCCGGTTCAGTTCACCTTCCGTGAACGCGCCGATGTTGGACACTTTTTGTAGAGGCTCGGTCCACCGGGCGACGATCTGGCGGCACAGGCGCGACGAGCACGCGCGGATGACTTTGTCTTTCGGGAAGTGGATCGCCGACAAGCCCATGCTCATGTAGTTCTGCGGGCACCCCAAATCGTCCGGCTGGATCAGGTACTGGTTGAAGTTATCGCGGTTCGATTTCTTCTGGCGTTGGAACTCGGAAGTCAGGTCGAGGAAAATGCTGTTTCCGATCATGCCGACGAGTTTGTCGATGTTGCCGAGGTTGGTTTTCGGCGACGACGTGTCCACCAGATAGCAGTACGTGAAGGGCGGATTCGGGTTGCCCGCGCCGTTGCCGATGCCCGACTGATCCGGCTTGTACTGCGCGTGGAACGTGGTCGAAACGTCGGTGTAATGGTTTAGTTCCAGCAACCCCGCGTAGGCGTTCGGCATGTTGTTCGCGGCGACCGCGACGCCGGACGGCGGCAGGGTGAAGATGCCGACCAGGTCCAGGTTGCGTTGCGACCCCATCAGTTCGCGCACGGTGTAGGCGACATCCAGAAACATCCCCGACCCGGTTCCACCCAGAAGAGACCCGACCACGTACACCGTGACGTCGTTCGACACGCTCAAGCCGTTTTGCATCGCGGCCTGTTTCGAGGAATCTTTCGTGATCTCGCTCGCTTCTTCCTGGATTCGCCCGGCGATCTTGTCGTAATTCCAGAAAAAGGCGAGACGCCCGCGCGCCCGCACCGCACCGGCACCCTGATGGATGTCGCCGGACAGCGTTTTCGGGTCGAGCCAATCCCGCAGGTGAGGATACTCCTGAAGCGACCGGCGCAGTTGCTCTACCCCGTGGACCGTGACATGGATTTTGTCGGATTCATCCAGGTTCGCCGCGTCGGAAAAGTTCGCGTTTCCGGAAAGCCCCTGGGAGTCGGTGTCGATCTGCAAAAACGAAACTATGGGCAGTTTCGCCATCGAATCGTACTTCTGCAATAGCCGCTCGCGAACGTCGAGGAGTATCTTGTGCCCGGTTCCCCCGACGCCGATCAGCAGTGAACGGGAAATTCCCTGTAGTTTCTGTTCCTCGGCGTTCGGCGCGGGCTGTTGCGGCGTCGCCGGGGTTGTCGTTGGTGAGTTGTATGTTTCTGCCATAATTTAAGAAGCCATGTACCAAGATGCCAAGAATGTGTGGCAGTTCGGCTAAAGTGTATTCGCGCAAATTAATCGTCCGTATGGAATTTTCGAGACTCAGTAATTGAGGGCAAGTTTCTCGACGAGTAACTCCCGCGTGAACGATCCGGGAACCTCACTGTTTTAGCTGTTACGCCCTTGCCACCATTTGCCGCCCGCGTCTGAGCCGTTGCCGGAAGCCGGGCTGCCGCCGCTACCGACCATCTGCACCGGCGGCTCGACGGGGATCTTCGGGGTCGGCACCAGCGTTTCCGGCACGGTCGGGAGCGATGCCGTTTCTTTCGCCGGTTGCTGCCCCCCGTTCAGCGTCGCGAAAAGCGACATGCCGAGTTCGTCTTCGAGTTCGCGGTGCGCCAACGCCAGCGCGTTGGCCTCCGAATCCAGTCGGTCGATAGCGGACGACGCGACGCCGACCGCCGCCGCACCGATCGCCGCGTTCAAGCCGTTGTCGAACGTCGCGACTACGTCGCGCAGGTGCGCGACCTGTAAAAGGGTGTTCTTGTACACCGATGCCGTCACCCCGTGCGTCGGCGGCTCGCCCGGCAACGCGGAGACCGCCTCGCCGAGCGCGGACAGCGACGCCTGAATTTCCGTGCGTGCCGATGAGGTCGGGACGTTCACCCGCAACACATCCAGCGCGAGCGAAATGAACTGTCGTTCCAGGTTGCCCCGTGCCGTCGGGAGCAGGGACTCGATTTCCGCCGCCGTTAAAGCCGTCTTGTCCATCGTTTCCAGCCACTTGCGGGGCGCGAACCGCCACAATCCGTACACCCCGACGCCCCACGCCCCCGCCAGCAACACGGAAACGCCGGGCTGGTTCGCGTACGCCGCCCAGATCGCCAGCGGCAGTGTCAGATGCGTCGCGGAGAAGATCGAGGCGAGGGTCATACCGACCCCGTTCCCACCGCCCTGTGCGACCGTCGCGGCTTTTGAGCGCGTGTCGCTGTCACGTACCCGCAGGTCGTTGGTCCAGAAAGCCGTGAAGGGGTGTTTGCTCGGTTTGATCTCGTCCGTGGTCAGTGTCACCGCGGCGGTCGCCGCATAGCCGACGCCGTTTCGTGCGCCCGCATTCTGCATGCTCGTCAACGCCCGACGCCGTAGCAGTGCCAGATACCGATTTTTGCCTAAGTCGCTCGGATAAAGTTCCATACGCCCGTTTTACTCGATTCGCGCTATCGTCCGTTCCCATTCGTTCCTTGCCACCATTTGCCGGAGGGGGGCGTGGTTCCAAGGACGCTCTGCCTACCCACTGTCTG
>JACMMA010000502.1 GCA_014379275.1 Armatimonadota bacterium
GGAACGGCGAGAACGGCAACGTCACCCCTTTACCGACTGCGGGGCTACCGGGCTTCAGGTGAAAGTCGGCGATTTTGGGATCACGGGTCGGCTTGACGAACTGCGGGTCGGCGATCACGTCCCCCTTGCCTAGCGTCGCCGGGATGTTGCCCCCGAAGTAAATGTTGTGCGAGAACACCACGTCCTTGTTGGGGTTCGCGTTATCGTCCGCTATTTTGTTGACCGGTTCCGGCTTCTCGTCCGCCGCGAGGTTCGCGACTGGCGCGATCAGGATGTTGTTGATGATACGAACGTCCTGCGAGCCGTAGGTAAAAATCTGCGAGTACTCCAGGTTCTTCGACGCGCTGTTGAGGTACGCCGTATTGTTGATAATATCCACGCGGTTCGCTTTTACCGTATGGATGCCCGACCCGCCGTTGTCGAAACACAGATTGCTCTGCACCAGCGTGCGACCGATGTACTTCGAGTTCGGTAAGTCGTTCGTCCCCTGATTCACATCGATAATAATCCCGTTGCCGTCGGAAGGTTTCTTGATCTCCTCCCATATCTCGAACGTCTCGTTGCGGTAGCAAACGTTGTTACGGACCAGGATCTTGTACACGTTGTCCTGCGCGTCGAAATTGAACGCCCCGAGCGTTGAGATGCCGGACGTGGCGTAAATCGTCGTCCACGAGTTATACCGGCTGAGATTGTTCTCGATATAAAACCAGTCCGATTCGCCCACGCCGATGCCGCCCGCCGTGCAATATTCGACCAGGTTGTCGGCGATACGCAGATGGTGTGGATGGTTTTTCAAGTACCGTCCGTCCACCGCGATGCCGTTGCTGTTGGTGCGGGAGTCCGGCTTGTTCATCGCGTCGGGGTACTTCGTCTTCGCCACGTCCCCCACGCCTCTCACGTGCAGACCGCGGATCTCCAGGTAGCAGAGCGACGGATCATCCGACGGCTTCTCCTTCGACCCGCCTGCGATGCTGACGATGTTCCAACCCGTCGATGTCAGGGTCGGCTTCTGCCCTGGATAGTTTTTCAATACGATCCACGCGTCAGGAGCTCCGCCACGACGGAACGAGGCAACACCTCCCGACCCGCCGTCGTAGGTTCCTTGCATCAGACAGATGATGTCGCCGGGTTGCGCCACATCCAGTGCCTTCTGCGGGGTCGCGAATGCCGTCTTTTCCGTGCGACCGTCGCTCTGGTCGCTACCTTTCGGGCTGACATAGAACGCGGGGGTGGAATAGTTGACGTTGTCCAAGCGAATCTGATATTCTCCACGTGTGCCGTCGGCTGCGCTACCTCCCTCAAAGGAGAACTGTACGAACGGCGCGGTCGGGTCGAACTTGCCGGTGCCGTCGGGCTTGAGGTTCGAAAGATCGAGGGCGTATCGCTGAAAGAAATCCGGCGCGGCGGGGTAGATCGTGCCGACTCGTGCTCCGGTGCGCTTCCTGTTGGCGTCGAACGACTCCACCCGAACCGAAATGGGTTTCGCGGCGGAGGCGGACAGATCGAAGCTGAGAGTCAATTTTCCCAGATTCGTTTCGCTGTTGCGGATGGATAGCAGACCACTTTTCAGCGTAGTTCGCCATTTCCCCACTGACGGGAGATTTCGCGTACTCAGCAAGATCGCACCTGAGGCTTGCGTCGTGTTTATAACATCGACAGTTCCTACATTACGGAGTCCCACGGTTGCGGAAAGTGCGGCGGGTATGGATGACGCCGTTGCTTCCTGCCAGCCACCGGAGTTGAAGCCGTTTTTAAGAAGTACTGATGGGAGTCTCTGCGAGGATAGATTTACGGTATCCTCCTGGTCGGGATGAGATGTCCCTGGACCGCGCCCCTCTGTTGATCCACAGTTAGCCAGTAAGGGCAAGACGGCGACAAATCTTACAAATCCAAAAAATTGTTGAAATCGTTTCATGATGACTTAAAACTCTGTTCTCAAATAGTTATGCTTACGAAGCATAGAAAGCTCAAACACGGACTTAGTACACGTACCGATAAATAAAAGGGGAACATCATTATCCTCCCATGAGAAACGCAAACTACCTCCGACGCGGGCGGCTTGTTAGCAGATACGCCCTTGCTTGCCTGCGAAACTATGACCGACCGGCGCAGTGCCGTCCGGTCCCTTGACCCAGCGTTCGTCGACCGGTTCGTCAGCCCGCTGATAACGTGTATCCGTGGAAAGGCGGAGGGCACGCGTCTGGTTATCAATGCTGGCATGAATTGTTTTCATCGTGAAGATGAGTACGTCTCCCATCCGATATTCCTCTGCCGTCAGCCAGCGCCCGCCGAGTTTTTCCCGAAGAGCGACGGGATCGTCGGTAATATCTCCGGTCCACTCACGGAGAGAGCCATCATAATGCTCCCATCGGAACTTGCCTTCCTTGATGTTTTCCGCATTAGGACCATTAGCGCAGTATGCATCAACGTCACTCTTTAAATAATCGTTAAAAGCGACGGGAGTGAGACGGTGTGAGTTTTCCAGGATGATCAAACCGCCGAGTGACAAGGGAATGTCGCCCATCGGTGTCCAGGCGGTCAGCAGGTCGTGCGTTCCACGCCCCATAAACACCATATCGCAGTGGGGTGCAGTACCTTTCCCCGATCCGATTACGCGCATCCATGTGAAATCGAAGTGCCGGATCGGTGCGCCAAAAAACTCTCGAAACAGGCGCATCATCGCCTGATCCTCGCCGTATAGAACCCGCATCAAAGGAGCATTGTCTTCGGCATAGGCAGGTTTCAGATACGGCTTGAGGTTTTCACGAATTATTCCGTCTTCGAGTGGCTGGGTCGGGTCGAGCAACCCCTCTTGCTGTGCTCGCTCAAGCACAGACATACGCGCCTCATGTACCAACTCACGATCCAGCAAACCGGGCAGATAAAGGTAGCCATCCTCTTCCAGACGGGCACGCAGGGCGTTTCCGTCGGTGGCGAGGGAAACTTCGGTCGGATGAAGGAAGCCGAAGGCTTCCGGCGAGGTGTCGAGTTGTTTCTCGACAGAGAAAAGAGGCGGTATATTATACTTAATCATAGTTTTAGATTTTTATAGATATTTTTTGACGAGGCTGTCACGGAATGCCGATGACAACAACTGCAATTTATTCTTGAAATCAGCCACAGCGGGTAAAGCACTCTACGGAGTATGTTTGTTGCTTCAGTTCGAGTGTGGAAAGGGTGCGCGGTAGGGAGGATGCTGTCGCGCCGGACCACCCTGTTTTGTGGAAATCATTTTTGATAATCGTTGCGGCATGAGTTTGCAAAGGGAACAGTGCGGTAGCGAGTAACAGTCCAGAAAGTCGTTTCAGTAAGAAGGCGAAGAAGCTCCCTACGCCGATACGATGGCGTAGCCTGATAATTGTTCGGTTTGTCCCTCCGGGCAAAAGTACGGTTTTGCCCGGAGGGTCAGCGACGGTTCTTCCGTCATCCGTCTTTACTTGGTGCTGAAGGTAATTGCGGGAGCACCGCCACCTGGGAAAGTACCCGAGGTACCTGCCGCCCTGCCATATTGCCACGGCTCTTGGGTGCCGGTTTCGGAGACCGCACTGTATCCTGAGGAAACCTGGGTTCCCTTGTGCCATTTAGCATGACCGTCACCCAAAAGGTAGTTCGCGCCGCCCGTATGACGACCCTCCTTACCCGTGTAGAAGCATTCATACCCAGCGATATCACGACGGCCCATATACCCCGTTGCATACTTGAGTGCGATGCCACCCGGATAGCACTGATCAGACGTGCCGCCACCGGCAGGGCTGAACCCGGAAACCGTACCGTTACCGAACGGGGACGAGTTGTAGTTGATGTCATAGAACCCTTCCGAGTCCGGGATTCTGACGTCGATTCCTGTGTTGCCCTCGACCTCGAACAGGAGGACCGTCTTGGCGGGGGCGTTCAAATCGGCAAGCGCGAGGCTGATGTTAGGATTGCTATTAACCCGACTGCCGCTCAC
>JACMMA010000503.1 GCA_014379275.1 Armatimonadota bacterium
CGCCTAACTCGCGGATCCGGAGACGTTTTTTTTGCTCGCGGTAGATCCCGGGGGGGTGTTCGGCGGCTATTGCAACCTGCATTTAGGGAGTCGCCCGGTGCGCGCCCCCCCCCCCAAGTCTGGGGGGCTCCCCGGGCGTCCCGGGATGCCGGTCAAACTGTGGCGCTTGTATACGGCGCGGGAGTGGCAGGGGCGGGGTGTCGGTGCGCTGCTGTTAGAACACGCGGCGACTGTCGCGCGTGAGCGCGGGGGTAGCGTCTTCTGGCTGACAGTGAATACCGAAAACACCGGCGCGGTGCGTTTTTATACGCGGAATGGTTTCGTGCGAACGGGCTTCGCCAGCTTCGACCTCGGCGGCGAGATTCAGCGCGACTTCGTGATGGAGCGGGTTTTGTAAGGTGCTGGGCGTCAGTTATCGAGCCGCCGCCCGGTACCGGATGATCACATGGCGCGGTACCGGGCGACGAGTCACGCAACCTTGTGACTAACCCTTGATTCCTTCTGCCAGGAGCCAGCCGGTTGCAATCGCGTTTTCGAGGCGGATTCCGCCACAGCCGTCCCCGCAGATGTGTAACCCTTGTGCTTTATCGGACAGGAACGGCTCGCCGGTCGTTTGTGTCGGCGCGGCGTACCGCCATCGGTGCGTGTGGGCTTCCCGCACGGCGAGCCGTTGACCACCCAGACCTTCCACGGCAGCAAGAATCGCCGCCTGTACCGAATCCTTCCAATCCTCGATGTGAACCCGGCTCCACGCCCCGGAACCGTGCGCCACAATAACAGGCTCGGGGTGGCGGAAGTCACGCTTGGTGTGGTCGCGCGAAAGCCAGCCTAAAACCGGGTGGTTTTTAAACTCTATCGCCGTATGGTCGAAGGGAATGTCGTTCTCCAGCACGGCTATCACTGTCCACGCCGGATCGTACGTCACCGACTCTATCTGGCTCCGCCAACTATCTGATAGAAAAGTTCCCGCGAGCCGCAAGAGTTGTTCCGCGGGGAGAGTCAGGCAAAGATTTTTTGCCGTAAACGACACCGGTGTTTCCCCGGGGTGCGCGTGTCCGGTGGCGACCCATTTATCGCCGTCTTTCGCCAGCGCGGTAATCGTCGTGCTGACACGGACGTCCGTACCTTGTGCAAGGCGCTCCGCGATGGACTGCATTCCCGTCGTGGGCGCGTAGCGCGGGTGACCCGGTTCGCGCTCCTTGATCTCGCCGCGCTCCCACGTCGGGTAGCCGCGATTCCAGATACGTAGCGTGCTATCCGGCTCGTTGATCCACGCCTGCGCCCACCGGGTCAGCCGGTCGCTTTTCGCCGTGAAATACTGCGTGCCGTAGTCGCACAGGCTCCCGGTCGCCAGAGTGCGTGTCGCGCATCGCCCACCGACAACACGTCCTTTGTCCACACAAATCACCTTCGCGCCTGTTTTTCGCAGGTCCCCGGCAAGGGCAAGCCCCGCAACCCCTGCCCCGATCACCAGATAATCGCTCGTTTCACTTTGCATCTTGCCTACAGCATACCCGAAGAACGGTTCGAACCGCCAAGATTCGAGAGCGGGCGCGAGTCTGCCGGGGTGTGTCGTCTCCGCGGCGTTCATGGTGCCCCGGTGAGAATCAGGGGCGACCCACCGGTTCCCACGGGATATCCGTAGTCAGACTCAAAAGCCGGTCGGGGTGGGCGCGCCGAGTCGTTTCAGAGCTTCCTGCGCGGCGAAAACGTGGGGCGAGGCGGGAAAGCGGCGCAAGAGAGTCTGGTACAGAAGGACGGGTTCGGCCTGATTGTCGGAATGTTTCTCCGTCACCAGGCGCTCCATGATCTGTGCGTAACGAAGCAGGGCGGTTTCCGCGTCCGGACCGGTTCGTTCCTGTTTGAATATCTGCTTAAACAGCTGCGCGGCGATACGGAGTGCGTTCAGGTTGCCGTCGTGCTCCAGACGGGTGGCGAGGCGGAGCACGGGCGGGGTCGGTAGTTTCGCCTGATGCAGCGACACGGCGAGTATGGCGTTCGCCAGCGACGTGGGGTCGGCTTTGTCCGATAAGAGCGGGCCGTATTGCCTCAATGCGTCCATAAAAAGCGGTTCCCATCCGGGTACTGTCGGGTCGGCGACCCGCCCGGTGTAGGCGAGAATCAACTTCTCGTCGTTCGGCTCGCGCCGGAGCAGGTCTGCGAGTTCCGGAACCGATAGCGCCGACAGATTCACGCCTTCCGCCCGCATCCGCCGCGCCTCCGAAGCCCGCTTACCGTCCCGCGGGATCTTGAGGAGCGCGACGGCGGCGAGACCGCCCATCAACCCCGCGATATGGGCGAAGTTCGCGACGCCGCCCGAACCGCCGGAAAAAATCGCGCTGATGATATCCAGCACGAACAGATACAGCACGACATACTTTGCCTGCCATTCCCAGTTCGGCGTGTTACCGCGCACGATAAACCAGGTCACCCAGCGGAACAGGGTGAGCGGCTCCGCCAAAAATACGCAGATGGTCGCGAAAGGGAATAGCCAGAGGTACGCGCCGATAAGTCCCATGATCGCGCCGGAAGCACCAACGACGAACGATTCGGGGTTGAGCACACCGGCGACGAGTACCTGGAAAAAACCAGAGAACACACCGGTGGCGGCGAAAAGCGCGACAAACCGCCCGTGTCCGACGCGCCCTTCTACCGCCGGGCCGAAGACCCATAACGTCAGAATATTACCGAGCAGGTGGAACAGATTAGCATGCAGGAAAAAGTAGGTCAATAACCGGAACGGTTCACGAAACAAAATATCCCACGACAGCGCGTACCGTCCGGCGACCGCGTTTTGCAGGCCAAGAAACGGATTTTCAAAGTCGCGGCGTCCGCCGTCTAAATTCGCGGTCAGAAAGTAAACCACGGTGTTGACCGCTATCAATGACAGCGTGACGTAGGGGAACCGTTCGGGGGCGTTCTTCGCGCGGTAGGGAATAATCGGCACGGGTGTTCTCCTGCAAACAAAAACGGTCGGTTCATTCGGCGAATTCAGTATTCACCAAACAACCCGACCGTCCCTGCACGTTCCGAAAAGTGGAGAATAGCGGGATCGAACCGCTGACCTCTTCAATGCCATTGAAGCGCTCTCCCAGCTGAGCTAATTCCCCGGGGTCCGCGCGAAACGTTCGTTTTCCACAACGCGAACGGAGAGTAGTATACCGCGCCCTTGTGACCGTTGCAATAGCAAAATGTCGCTCACGGCTTGATTGACTTGCCGGTATAAGCGATGCCTTCGTTGTCGGGTCCGCCGCGCGGTCCTTCTTTCCACCCGCTCCTCCGCCAATGCTCGTCATAGGTGACTACTGCTTGCGGCAAGCCTGCCTCGCCCGGAAAAGCAAGCCGCATCGCTCCATCGGTCTTGCCCAGATAAGGCGCATACGTGACCTTATCGTAGGGCACGTTCTCCACAGTGCCGTCATCCCAAAGGACCTGGTAGAAGCCGACTGGGTTCACGGTGGTGCGGTCCCCTGGATACTGGCGCGCGTTTTCGTGGTAATAGGTGTCCATGTAGGCGAGAACGTCGCGTGTGCCAGGCGGTTTCGCGCCGAACTTTGGTGAGCCGTCTGCCCGCGTTTCGTAGGAACCAAAGGTGACCACGTTCCCCTTCCGCATAATGGGACTGTCGCTGAAACGCATGTCAGGGTTTTTCAGCGCGTTGCCTGCCGCCTCGAAGCTTTCAAACCCGAACTCCTTTGGGTTGGTCAGCAAATCGTTGAAGGTGTCGCCGTAAGATTTGGGGTAAACGCCGTGTTTTTTCTTGTACGCTTCGTACAGAACAAACAAATTTTTCATCACCCGTTCACCGTTTTGAGGATCGCCGGGAACCAAGCCTTCCGTGTCGTTTTCCGCGAGTCCTTCCTTGGGGAGCAGGGGCGCGGGGCGGGGGGCGGCGCGGTACGCCCGGTAGATCCACCCGCCGTAGAGAAGCATGGCGCAGAAGAGTGCGCCGAACACCGTTGCGCGGAACCGTTTGTCTTGTAACATGGTCATCTCTTTCTGAATGCCCGCCGGGTGAGCACTTCATCGACGGGATTTAACATATAATGATCTACAGCGTGCAAGCAGCACCATAAGTTACACGGGCCTCGCTACACAATTTTTCCTCGCCCGTGCATACCGTAACTGGTGACTGGCCCGGACAGACAATTGTGACAGGACAGTAGTACGCTTTAGTTGTAACTTTCTTCATGTGACCTGCGCCACCATTTGAAGATGGACAACACTTCTCAGGGATGACTACCGTGTCTGTGAGACGAATGTTATAAGTACAACCTCTGCCATCATACCGCTGGAAGGCTGTACAACTATTATAAGCAGGTATTGGGCATGGATCCACGGTCGAGTTGGCAGACGCATTTTTACCGCCGTTCGGGACGAGCATGGCGGCGGTAACTAAGATGATGGCGGACACGACGGCGACGAGATTCTCAACTCTCATGACTAATTTCCTTTCGGTTGAGCGGGCGTGACGATTCCCGAAAGGGTGATGGGTGTTCCCTGTGGGTTGTCGTCGGTGACGATGTAGACGTTCTGGGTGACGCTCCCGGACTTGCCGGTCGTGTCCACCGTTGCAGCGACCTGTATCGCTTCGAGCGGCTTCAGAGTGAACGGTTCGGTTTTGCCGACGAAGGCGCGGGTGCAACCGCAATCGCCGCGCAGGGATTGGACACGGACACTCCACGGGTGGAGGTTTCTCACCGTCGCCACGCGCCGAATCTCGGTGCCCGCCGTCACGCTACCGAATCGGTACTCGCTTTGCGACAGGTACAGGCGATTCGACGCGATGGGAAGGCGATATAGGAGGATGATTACGCACACGCAGAGCGTGCATGCGAAAAGCCATACAGCGTCCGAGATAGTGACCCGTTTGCTAACCGGTCTTGCACCATGAATTGCCGACATGACGTTCCCTTTCTGGGCGTTCTGCCCGTACGAAGGGTCCGTACGAAGGGTGCGGGCGTTCTGCCCGTACCGGTGTTTCTACGATGATCTAAAAAGCGACCTCGCTATGAGCATACTGTAGCAAGTATGTTATTACCATGTCAACAATTCGTCGTTACTACACGAAAATATTCTTGTCCCGCATTGGTAACCGAAGAGCGGGCGTGGCGCGGCCAAAGTTATGAGCGAACTCGCCATTGAAGTCTACCGCGGTTCGATGCGTACGCTCCTGCGCGTCGGCCAGGGGTTGGTGACCGTGTGGCGTGGTTGAGGGTTTGCCCATTCGGCGGGGACGCGCACGCCGTGCAGCACTTCGGCGGCGGCGGCGATGACCGGCGCGAATGTTTCGTAGCAACGGGGGCAGCCGAGAAGCCCGGTGCGATTGAGTTCGGTCTCGGTAAGATAACAGGCGGAGCAGATGCGCAGGGCGGGGGACTGTCGTTCCCCATCCTCCACCGACGCGGGAGGGACCGCGACACGGGGCGTGCGGACTTCCTCCCCGACACGCGCCGGTGCAGCGGGAATAGTTGACGGGTGGAGCAGACGTTCAAGCAAAGCAGGCATGGCTACAGGAGTGTAACATGAGCGGGCGAGCGGCGGCAAGGTGGAGTGAATAAAAACGCGAAACTAACGAACGTCCTGGAGAAACTACTTCCCTGTGCCTGTTCCGGCGAAATCGTGTAAAATGATACGAACCGACCGTGTTTCGCACACGCCCTCCTTATGAGTACCCCAGACACCGACGAAGCGATTATTGGCATTGACCTCGGCACTTCGACTTCCGCGATTGCCGCGCTCATTGGCGGTCGCCCCGACCTGATCCAGGACGCCCAG
The DNA here is from genome assembly GCA_014379275.1 of Armatimonadota bacterium. Classification (GTDB taxonomy): domain Bacteria; phylum Armatimonadota; class Armatimonadia; order Armatimonadales; family Armatimonadaceae; genus JACMIU01. Next base: position 5,779 of record JACMMA010000503.1, read on the forward strand.
GGAGACCGTATCGTGCCGTCTGTCGTTCAGATCAACCCCGACGGCGAAACGCTGGTCGGCGCGGTGGCCAAACACGGCGCGGTCGCCTTCCATGACCGAACCGCCCAGGAAGCGAAACGCCTGATGGGGACCGGCGAGACGATAAAGATCGCCGGCCTGGAAAAAACACCCGAAGAGATCGGCGCGATGGTGCTCGGCTACCTGAAAACGGCGGCGGAAGCGAAACTGGGGCGCGGCGCAGTGCGCGACGTGGTGATTTCGGTCCCCGCCCGCTTCGAGAACGCGGCGCGCGAAGCGACGAAACGCGCCGCCGAACTCGCCGGTTTGAATGTGCTCCGCCTGATCAACGAACCGACCGCTGCCGCACTCGCCTACGGGCTGGATCGCCTACAGAATAACCAGAAGGTTTTGGTATTCGATTTCGGCGGCGGCACCCTCGATGTCACGGTCCTGGAAATGTTCGACGGCGTGTTGGACGTAAAAACCTCGGTCGGCGATGACAAGTTAGGCGGCAAAGATATCGACGAAGCGGTCGTGAAGATGTTCCGCGATGTGTACAAAGACCAGCACGGCAAGTCGCTCCCGCCGCCGTCCAAAGACCGCAAGGTCGCCCAGATTTTGAAGGAGGAGGCGGAATCCGCGAAACGCCGCCTTTCCTCCTCGGTGACACTCTCGATAGATATCCCCTACGTGTCCACCGACGGCGGTTTGTCGTTCCTGTTCACGCGGCAAAAGTTCGAGGAGGTTTGCGAGCCGTTATTGATGCGAGCGATGGTGCTCGTGAACGAAGCGTTGTCACGCGCCCGTTTACAATGGGAAGACATTGACGTCGTGCTACCGGTCGGGGGATCGTCGCGCATACCGCTGTTTCGTCGGGCGATCGAATATGCCTGGGGCAAAGAGTTGCGTGATTACGAAAACCCGGACGAAGCGGTGGCGAAAGGGGCTGCCATCGCCGCCGGTCTGGAAAAGCGGATTTATGAGGGCGAGTCGGATATCGTCGTTCAAGACGTGTCGCCGCACCGTCTGGGTGTCGCGACTATCAAGCAGGTCGGCACCGGGCAGTTCGTAGACGATTACTTTTCGGAGATCATTCCTAAAGACTCTAAACTACCCTCGATGGCGAAACGCTCCTATCGCGCGGCGTTCGGCGACGGCGAGGAAGTCATCATTCGCATCTATGAAGCCGCCACGGACAGCAATCTGTGCCGCGATCACCGTCTGGTGAACGAACTACGGATGAGGCGGTTCGACTCCGGCGACCCGGCGGAGGAGATCCAGGTCGAGTTCATTTACACGCTGGATGGCACCCTGAACGTTTCCGCGCGGTATGTTTCCGCACCGATGCTCAAAGTCGAAGGCGTCTTCGATCTCAACGAAAGTCGTTCGAATAACAGCCCCGTTGCTCCCGGCTCTGGGGGAAATATCGGGGCGTCATTACTCGCCGCGGAAAGCGACCCGTCCCCGCCGGTACCCCAGACTCCGGGGGGAATCTCGCACCCCCCCGCGCCGGGTTTGCTGGATGAAACGCCCGCGACGCCAAACACCCGGCAGGCGACGCCGAACAACCTGACCGCCGCGCAACTCAACTCTCTCTGGAAAAAGCGCCCCGGCGCGGACCAGTGTGCTCCTTTGCTCGAACAGTCAGAGCGGGCGGCGACCGAGCATCCCGAATCCGCGAAGTTTATCCGCGCCTCCGCGGACGAACTGAAGATGGCACTGATTTCCAGCACGGACGCGGATGTCCGGCAACGATTGGATGCCCTGACGGATGTGCTGTTCGATCTGGCGTAGAAATCAACCTATTCCGCGACCTGCGGATGGTTTTTGACCGCGTCGGTGTAGTGACGAATCCCCCGAAAGATACATTTTTTCGTGTCCTCTCGCTAGGAGTGGAAAGCGAAGAACGCATGACATACAATGGTCGCCAGAACACAGAAGGTACTGGTATAAATACGGTGCCATACTCGAAGGAGAGATCAATGAAGCCCCAACACGTCACGCTTTTCGGAAGGCTACTGCTTGCTACCTATATCGTCTGGTCGCTGATTTGCTGATAGCGCGATCTGTTGTACTGAGGTGTCCGGTGGCAGGTATTTCTGCCGCCGCGATGAACCTATAAGTCACAACTGTTTTCGTGAAGGTGGTGTTAGCAAATTGATACGCGAGATTTTTATACCCGGCACGGTCGTTAACGATACCGAAGGAAGCCCGGTACAGGCACACGGCGGCGGGATCCTCGCCATCGGGGGCATGTACTACTGGTACGGCGAAAATAAAGACGGCGCTAATGTTTCCGCGCCGAGCGGGCAGATGGATCGCCTTGATGTCATCGGCGTATCCTGCTATTCTTCGCGCGACCTGATCACCTGGAAGAACGAGGGTATTGTGCTTTCTTCGCGCCCCGACGATCCCGCGCACGATCTGCACCCGTCTCAGGTTTTAGAGCGACCTAAGGTGGTTTTCTGCCCCGCGACCGAGAAATATGTGCTCTGGGCGCATGTCGACTCGCCGGACTATACGAAGGCGCGCGTCGGTGTTGCCATCTCGGATTCCCCGACCGGACCGTTCGAGTATCTTGGCAGTTTTCGCCCGAACGACGAAGAAAGCCGCGACATGACCGTCTATGTGGACCCTGCCGACGGCGCGGGATACCTGGTCTATTCTTCCGAGGGAAACGCGACGACCCATATCACGCGCCTTGCCCCCGACTTTTTGTCCGTCGAAGCGAAGTTCAAACGCGCCTTCGAACGCGAGTTTCGCGAGGCACCGGCACTCTTCACCTGGAGTGGGAAATACTATATGGTCACGAGCGGTTGCACCGGGTGGGACCCGAACCCGGCCCGCTGGCATGTCGCGGACGCTCCTATGGGTGAATGGGTGACCGGTGGCGACCCGTGCATCGGGGATGCGAAGGGCACCACGTTCGACGCGCAAAGTACCTTCGTCCTGCCGCTACTATCCGAACCGGATCAGTTCATCTTTCTTGCAGACCGCTGGCATCGCTACAACCTACGGGACTCGCGCTACGTATGGCTACTGCTCGACATGTCGTCCGGCGAACCGCGCATCGGGTGGCGGTAGGATAGGGCCAATATGAACTACCGGCACCTTCTCCTCTTCCCTTGGCGTCCCTGGCGTCTTGGCGGTTAAATCATTCCATGTATCTTTTTCGCTTTATCGCTCCTGATGGCACTCCCCACCTCGGAATCGAGGACGACAACGGCGGACGTTATGATGCGTCCGTTATTCTGCCGGAGGCGTTCGCCTCGGTCGGGGCGTGGCTCGCCCACGCCGACCCGCTTGGCGCGGCGCAAACCGTGGTAGCGGTCGGGTCCGACGAACGGCGTGCCGGGTCCACATTTTACGTGTCGCCTGATGTGACGCTCCTCGCCCCGGTGGATACGTCCGAGGTCTGGGCGTCTGGCGTGACCTACGAACGTTCCAAGTCGGCGCGGATGGAAGAATCGAAAGAAAGCGGGGGGGGCGATTTTTATGACCGCGTGTACGACGCGGAACGCCCTGAGCTGTTTTTCAAGTCGGTCGGGTGGCGCGTCGTCGGTCCCGGCGCGCCGGTCCGGATCCGCCGCGACTCGACATGGAATGTCCCGGAACCAGAAATGGTGCTGGTACTATCGGCGCAAGGAAAGATCGTCGGCGTGACGGCGGGGAACGACATGTCGTCTCGTTCCATCGAGGGCGAGAACCCACTTTACCTGCCGCAGGCGAAAACCTACGACGGGGCGTGTGCGCTCGGGCCGATGATACGGCTGTCAGGTATCGAGGAAGGCATTCCCGTGCTATCTATCGCGTTATCCATACGCCGCGATGGCGATACGGTGTTCGCGGGCGAAACGTCCACCGCGAGGATGAAACGGACCCCGGAGGAGTTGGCAGGGTGGTTATTCCGGGAGACCGCATTTCCCCACGGTGCGTTCCTATTCACCGGGACGGGCGTGATTCCCGCGGACGAATTCACGCTGCGAAGCGGAGATAGTATTTCCATAACACTGGAAGGGGTGCCGATGCTCAACAATACCGTGGCATAAACGCCGTGTGGCACGTAAAGATAGAAGAAACAGGGCGGCCCCGCGAATCGCGGGGCCGCCCTGTATTCGAAACGGGTACGTGGGTCGGCATCACATCTGGATTTGGCCCATTTGCCCGGGCGCCTGTGGGGGGGCTTGACCCGGCGGTGGTGGGGTGCCGGGCATCGTCATTCCCCTACCCTGCATGTCCCCCGGAACTTGTCCGTACGGCGGCGGTTGCCCCGGCGTTGACCCGTACGCAGTCGGGGGAGGGAGCGGAATATCGAGCCGCGGTTCGGGCATGCCGCCGTCGAGATCGAGCAGATCCCGGTAAACGATACTTACCGCGAGCGGGTAGATCGGGAACGTGAATAATAATCCTACGCCGCAGAGGAGCATTCCTAACGCTACCACCAAACCCAGCACCAGAGTGAACAAAAAAGCGTTCAATGTTTGCCCGCCCGTCACCGCGAAACTTTGTTTGATGGATCCCAGCGCTCCCCCCCGCCCGTCGGCGACTATCGGAGCGACTAGGAATAGGCGGGCGTTCAGCAGGGCTATGCCGACGACAGCGATGACGATCGGAATCCAGGAAAGGCTGCTCTTCGCCGTCACCATGACGAACATGGGAACCAGTGCCACGATCATGACGGCATACAGGATCAGGGCGACCAGGATGTTCGCGCCGATCATCGGCAGAATCACATCGCCACCGCTGAAAAGGTCACCGACGCCGATAGACTCTCCGCGGATTTGCTTTAAAGCCATGCGAAACAGCCCCGCGATGAAATACGCGCCGAGCAAGGTGTTCACGATGCTGCTGCCGGCTGACTGACTCATCAGGCTCAGGAAATAAGCCGGCGTCGGGTTCGGCGGCGGTGCCGGTTGAGAGAATCCGCCGGTAAGCGCACTGGTGATGCCGGAAACGGCCATGATGATCACGAAGTACAACAGCATCGCAAGCACCCAGACGCCCATTTGTTGGCGTACCAGTCCCCATGCTTCGCTGATCGCTTCCATACGTATCTGCCCGCCTTGCCGCGATGGCAATGCTTCCCCATACCCGACATAACTCATTTTATTTCCCCTTCCTCGTGCAGATGATCCACACCGGAAACCCTAGAGCATTCTTCCGAGAGTGATTCTATTTCCAAACAGTTTTACATAAAACCGGTATTTTGTCTATCAAACAAATGAAAAAAATAGGATACAATTGGAAATATGGTCGGGTTGCCATCTTCTTCTGTCCACAAAGCCCCTTCGACCGGGCTCCGTCTCGCGCCTCCGCCGCGCGAGAATCCGTTGTCGCGGCTGGCGGCAAGATTGCGCTTTTCCGCCGCGCTTAAATCCCCCGAACCTCCCGCCGACGCGAGTCTGCTCTCGCTTTACGTCGAAGCCCTGCAAGACCCGGCGCTCGATACTTCGACTCGTGCCAAACTCTGCCGCGCCATCACCTACATCGATGGTTCCGCCGGCCGGTATGTCGAATCATGGATCCCTCTGTACATCGAAGCCGCTTGTGCATTCTCCGATGATCCCTGGTGTGTATTATTCGTTCTATCCCTGCTACACTCCGGCGCAATCGATCCGCGCGCCGACCTGCCTTTTTCTCAGGGCGTTTATGCCGCCGCATTGTTCTTTGAGGTATGGGAAGGTGATGTTCCTCACGCATCGTTCGGGTTACCCGCTTATACCGAATTGAGTCGCGAACTTGCCTCGCTCTATGCCGCCGATGCGAACCGTATCGCCCCGGACCGCACGGCATTTGTGGAGAAGGTATACGCACAACTAGAACAGCGAACCGACATCGGTCACTGGGAGAACGAACGCGCCGAGCTTGCCGTTTACCTCGCACGCGCTTATCGGGTCGAGGGCCGGGACGACATCCCCGCGCAAAAATTGCAGGAAAGAATTTCGCGATGGCGTGCCGCCCCCGCCCCCGAAAAACAGAAGGAATGGAACGATGATCCCTTAGACGACCCGGAGGTGATTCTGCGGGGCGGTTCGGGAAATCCCGAGGATGATCAGCGCATCGCTCATCGCTACATTGAAGAAGAACGTGATTTCGACGCCGCTGCCTGTGCGCTGTTCGCCCGGTGTATTCGTTATGCTAAGGCGGGTTCAAACCAAGCCGAGTCGGTTTTCTGGACCGTGAAGCTTGCGCGCGCCCTGATTGCCGTGGGGCGTGTGGACGAAGATGCGCGTGAAATCTTTCAGGACGCTGCCGCCACCGAGCCCGACGACTCTCTTTTAGAACTCGCTTATTTATACACGTACGCGAAAGGGGGGGCACACCAACAGATCTCCGGCGACCCCGACCTTGCCAACCGGTTCGAGAACGCAGTGCTGACGCAGTCGTCCCGATTCGCGCCGATTGCCGACCAACAGCACTGGGATTGGCAGGCGATGGAACGTTGCCTCGCGCTGGTATGGGGGCACCGGGGACGCACCGATGCTTACGCGCGCACCCTGTATAAAAGGGTGACGGACGCGAATCCGGAAGATGCCCTTCTTGCCGTGCTGTATGCCCGCGCCCTCGCGCAAGCGAACATTACCGATAACGCGGCGATCCGCGCCTATGAAATCGTCGTGGAACTGGGGAAGGCGAACGAATCGGTTCGCCGTGCCCTCGCGATCGCGTATGCCAAAGCTGGCGTCGCCAGCGGTGATGAAAAACGCCCACAGGCGATGCGCTTGTGGGAAGAAATGCACCGCTCCGGAATGTCCGAAGACATGGATGTCGCCGCCGCCCTAGCCGACGCGTACTCGCGCGAAGGGAAGGGTAACGATGTCGCCATCGCGGTATGGGGGAAGGTCGCGAAAGCCGACCCAAAGAACGGGCAGATACGACTGAGACTGGCACGTGAGCTACGCGACCGAGGTGAGGAACTTGAGGCGACGAAACTGTTCAAGGAGGCTGCGAAACTGCTTCCGGAAGATTTCGAAGCGCAGTACGAGGCGGGGCTCTCCTTACGCGCGCGAAATGACGAAGCGGGCGCGATCCGGTTCCTGAAAAAAGCGGTCGTCCTTCCTGCGGGGGCTATTCACAAGGAAGCCCACTTCGCCCTCGGTGATGCTCTGCTTGCGGTGGAAAAGCGTGACGAAGCGGTGCAGGCGTTCGAGAAGATCCTGAATGAACTGGACCCGGACCATTCGCCGACTTTGCTACGAATGGCGAAGCTAAGTCTGCGCTATGAAGAAACGGGGGCGAAACGTGCCGAGCAGTTGTACGGGAAAGCCCTCGCGCTGGATTCCAGCAACCCCGAGGGGTATAAACGGCTTGCGCTCCTGCATGAAGAACAAGGGCGGTTCGCTGATGCGGAGGTGGCATGGGAGCAGTACCTCGCGTTATCGCCGCCGGATGGCGAGAGCACGCGTAAGATAGCTGACCTGTATCTCAAGCGCGGCGACTTCGTGAAAGCTGAGTCGGCTCTTCGACAGACTGTAGCACTGGGAGGGGGCGATAAAAAACTTTTCAGCCTTCTCGGCGAGGTGATCGTTCAAGCACAGAAGCAGCGGGACGGCGAAACAGCGACGCCACTAACGGATACGTCACAGGAGCCGGAAGAGCAAACGAGCAGTGCGAAAACGCGCCGCATCGCCCCCCGCCCCGCCGTAGGGGCCGTGCCTTCATCGCAGGCGGCAGCCGAAGAGACGACCAATGTTGTCACTAAGCCGGTTGATACGGGGTCGCCGGTCCGCGTGGCGCCGTCCGTTCACAGGCGTCAAACCCTGGTGACGCAAAGCAGCATAACGCCCGATTCCCCTCCCAACCCCGACTCACCCACGTCGCAAAATCTGACCCGCTCGGTAGGAGCGGCGGCCATCAAAGCCGCGTTGCGAAACCGCGCCGCCCGTTTATCACAGGCCGCACCAGAGAATGACGGCGAGGAGTGACCGGCAGGTCGCTATCGTATTGTCCGCTGTTCGTCCGCGCTAATGGATGTAACCCGCTTTCAAAGGACTATCAGTCCGAAGTGTGACAAATTTAACAGTCCGTTTCGGTATCATTTCCCCCAAATCGATAATATTTCGGCTATCCTTGTTGAGGCGCCTTCATGTAATTACTTCAAGCCTTGCGGAATCAGAGCGACTCATCCGCTAGATGCGAATCCGGAAGTGATGGTGAAAAAAAGGTTTCGTTTCACGGTGCGTGGGGGAGAATGCTTGCGCGGGAAAGAGGCAACGTCGTGAAAACGCGGAGTGCCGGTCCCGATTGACGCACTCTTTTTTCACCGTCGAGATACGCGTCACGCCCATTGTACAAGACACATCGCCAGACGCACAAAGCCGCGTCGTTCTACAACTGATCAGGGCGGGGCCAACAAAAGCAGGGGACTAAATCGTTGACGGACGAACAAAACACAGGCGAAAGTTTCGCCGCCGATGGCGGTTCCGCTTCCGCCGTTTTACACTGGAATACCACGCAAATTTCGCGCCGAACCACGCCCGTTCTTCCGGACGACATCGGTTTCAGCAATGGGGGAGGCATGCGCCATGTTTCCCGTGAAGCCGTGACGCAGATAATCAATGAGCAGGTCACCGCTGCTCGTGCGCAGGCTACTGCTTTGCCTTTCTTCTTGAAAACGGAGATTTCAGGCGGCGAGACGCCGCCCTCCGCCGCCTACTTTGCTACCAAGCGCTGTATAGATATCGTTGTTTCATCTCTGTTATTATTAATTCTCTTCCCGATTCTGGTTGTGATCGGGCTTCTCGTCGCTCTCGAGGATCGCGGACCGGTTCTTTACTACCAAACCCGCGTCGGGCGAAACGGCAGACATTTCCGATTTTATAAGTTTCGCAGCATGGTCAAGAATGCGGACGCGTTGAAGGAAAAACTCGCCGCGCAAAACGAGGCGGCAGGTCCCGTGTTCAAGATCAAAAATGACCCGCGCGTCACGCGATGCGGGCGCATTTTGCGAAAAACGAGTCTCGACGAACTGCCGCAACTGATCAACGTGCTGCGCGGTGAAATGACTCTGGTGGGTCCGCGCCCGCATCTCCCCCGCGAGGTTGCGCTCTATGAGGACTGGCACTTCGAGCGGCAAAACGTTGAGCCGGGTCTCCTCTGCCTGCGTGAAGTCCTCGGCCGATCTAATCTGAGTTTTGATCAGTGGGTTGCGTACGATTTGCTGTATATCCGCAACCGCTCGGCGCGGACCGACTCCTGGATCTTGTTACGTCTCATTCCCGCGGTACTGAAAGCTGACGGTGCGTACTAGTGCGGTCCGTGGTGATTAGCCCCCTATAAAGTCGGCAGGTTCTGTGTTCGCCCTCGCGGTCGTTGCCACACATGGACCGCCTGCAACCGGGGGAGTGTGAAATATCCCACTGACGACAATTGTCGTTTTATGTGTGCGCTACAAACATAACATACTGTATAATGCACCCGGTTGAAGGTCATTAACCAGCACGAACTACCGCCGTTCGGTCGCCGAAGTGTTCAAATGCAGACACTACTTACAGCCTGTGCTACAAGCAGTAAAGTGATTTTCCCGTTCTCTAACCTTACTCTCCTGCAACAGAAACATTGGGATTAATCGCTCCAACAAAGCCTACCTGTCTACTCGAACGTTTGAAAATAATGTACAGATCAACCAGACGGGACACAATGCAGCAATAAAACCGCCGCATGGAAGGAAGACGACGGCACGAAACACCTCCGCGTACTTATGTGGACTGATTATGTGTTTCCGTAAAGGGGAGAGCAGTAAGGAAGAACGCCCGGAAAAGTTCTTCTGCTGTTAATAACCGCCGCAAGCGAGATACCACCGATGAATGAACAATCCTTAGACCTAAACGAAGCCCCCTCGATCAGTTTGCGCGAGTACGGCGACATCTTACGCCGTCGCCGAGCGATCATTCTGCAAGCATTTCTGTTTGTGCTGATCGTGGGCATTATTTGGACGGCGTTCCAAAGCAACGTCTACCGCACCTCCGCTCGTCTCCTGATCGAACCAACCACAAGCGGCATCAGCCTCAATAACAGTTCCGACCCGTTGAACGAGTTGTTCCGGATCAGCGGGAGCTATAACATCGATACCCAGGTCGAACTGCTTCAAACGCCCGACATGCTGAGGAAAGTGGCTGACAAAGTGAAGGGCGGGTTACCTAGTTTTTCAGTGGACACCGTGCCGGGAACACAGATCATCCAGGTGACTGCGGAAAGCTCTGACCAAAACCTTGCCGCCGACGCCACTAACACCTTGCTTGAAACGTACAAGGAAGACATGCAGCAGCGGCGTGACGCTGACCTCACCGCCGCACTGAAATTCGCCAAGGATGAGCTGGAAAAAGCGAAGACCACGGTCAACACCGCCGACAGAGACATCGCCGTTTTCAAGCGGAAGTTTAACGTAGTGGAGTTGGAGCAGAGCCGAAAATCAGCCGCCGAGGCGTACGACATAGCCAAAGGGCAATATAGTCAGATAGAGGGAGAGATCACCGCGCTACGAACCCGGATCGCATCCACCCAGAGCAACATCAGTTCGGTGCCGGCTATCTTGACGAACACGGTTTCGGCGGACGCCGATGCGCTTGTCCAATCGCTTCAGCTACGTATTGCCGACGCTGAAACCTCACGCAGAGTGTTAAGAACGGAATTTCAGCCGGGAAACGATCGCATCGTGCGGCTGGACAACGAAATCAACGACCTGCAAAAACGTCTCACCGCGGCGGAAAATTCTTATCTGAAGCGTACCGCGTCCAACAACCCCGTTTTCATGAATCTGCGAGATAGTTTGCTCGGCTTGAATACGGATGCCGTCGTGTTGAACCAGCGACTGCTGGACGCTTCTAAATCGATGAAGACGGCGACCGCGAGAATCGCCGAACTTCCTGCTTGGGAGCGAAAATACAATGAGTTGATTCGCACGAAGGAGAGCGCCGCCGGGACTGTCGCGTCGTCGGGAGAGTATATCAACAACCTTGCGATGCGCATGCAGGCTCGCCCCCAATTGACTACCATCATCGATCGTGCGCAAGTACCCCAAGAGCCGATCAGCCCGAACCGTGCCCAGAATATCATCTTCGCCGGCATCATCGGTTTGTTCCTGGGACTTGGCCTCGCACTCCTCCAAGAACTGTTCGATGACCGTATCAACTCCGCTGACGAAGCCGAACGCGTTTTGAAACTGCCCAGCCTCGGACATATCCCGCATATTGAGGAGGAGGGCTTGCGCCTGATCCGTGATATTTCGACCTTCTCACCTTTGATGGAGGCGTACCGAACGCTGCGGACGAATATCAACTTCGCGGCGGTCGGTAACCAGGTCCGCTCGATGGTGGTTACGTCCTCCGTTCCCGCCGAGGGTAAGTCTACGACCTGTGCCAACCTGGCGATGGCGATGGCGATGGACGGCAAGAAAGTAATCATCGTGGACGCCGACTTGCGACGCCCGAGTCAGCATCACCTTTTCAAGGTGGATGCCTCCCCAGGTCTGACGGATCTTTTGATCGGTTCGCACACGATTGACGAAGTGCTTCGCCCGACTTCCGTCGAGAATGTATTCCTGATTCCGGCGGGGTCGCCGCCGCCCAACCCTGCTGAGTTACTTGGCTCTGCCGCGATGGGACGCTTCCTGGCGGAGGTGGAAACCCGTGCCGATGTGATCCTGCTCGACACGCCGCCCGCTCTCGCGGTTGCCGATGCCACCGTGCTCGCCGCACGTACCGACGGGGCACTTCTGGTGATCGGTTACGGCGATACTAAGAAAACGTCGGTGAAGCGTGCGAAAGAAATGCTGGCACGCGGCAACGCGAATATCCTCGGCACCGTCCTGAACCGGATGGATGGCGCGGGAGGTGGCTACTATTACTACGGTAAATACTACATGGGAGCCGGATACGCCCCATATGCGCCGAATAGCAAAAAGGGTGGGTATGCCCCGGTGGGAAGTGGCAAGAAACGCTCCGATGTCGGCGGTTACGCTCCGGCGCGGGAAGATCGCAAACGAATAGAGAGCGGACAAAACACCGCCGTTGCAGATGCACCGGCAAACCAGGACGAATCGTAGGATGCCGAGGAGTAGATATATCATGAAAATTCAACGAAAAACCCTCCGTATTGCTGCAGTTATTGGCATCGGTATTGCAGCTGGCACTGTGGCGCGAGCGCAAGAAGTTTCCAAACCGGAAGCGGTTCCCGTTCCGCCCGCTTCCGCATCGGCACAGCCGTCTGCTCCGGCGCAGACTTTAAAGAAAACTGCCAAAGTCAAACCGGGTGAATATCGGATCAGTCGTGAAGACTCCATTTCCATCACCTGCTTGAACGATATTCAGTACAGCATAACGGCAACAGTGCTTCCAGACGGAACAATTTCGTACCCCAAAATGGGGCAGATCGCTGTCGCGGGGAAAACGCTTCGCGAGCTTGAATTGGTCATCACCAGGTTTCTTCTGAAGGAATTCGTCCGTCCGCAGATTTCTGTCGCGGTACGCGAGCGGCAGGTGCGGCAGATTGCGCTGACCGGTAGCGGGGTCAAAAGCACCGGCAAGCGTGTGATGCGTGACGGGTGGCGTGTTCGGGATGCGATCTCCGACGCGGGGGGACTGCTTTCCGACCGGACGGATCTTTTCACCGCTAAACTGATCCGTGACGAAACGAAAGAGATCATTCCGGTTGATCTCGTTGCCGCGTACAGCGACATCGAATCCGAGGCAAATCTGATCCTGGAACCGAACGATCTGCTGATCGTGGACGCTGCGGAGGAATCGAAATCTCAGGTGCTGGTAAGCGGCGAAGTGATGAAACCCGGCTTCGTAATTATTCCTCGCGACCGTACCATCAGTAAAGCACTGGAAAGTGCGGGCGGTCCCAAACCCGGTGCCCGTCTCTCAGAGGCGATCATTGAGCGCAATGGTGAGAAAATAACGGTAGACCTCCGCCAGTTGGTCAGTGTAGGTACCGAACCGGATCAGCGCTTGCAACCCGGCGATAAGCTGGTGGTTCCGGAAAATAAAAACGTCTATTATCTCGTAGGGGCGGTGGGGCGGCAAGGTGCGACGCTTATCCCCGATGACCGACCGATGACGCTGGTTCGTGCTTTGTCCGATGCGAATGTCCCTCTGCAGAATGCGGAGACTAAGAAGACACAGATAGTCCGTGAGAACTCAGACGGCACACAAACCGCTACTATCGTCGACGTCGAGCAGATTCTGAAGGACGCTGATTACAGCAAGGACGTCAAACTCCAACCGGGCGATATCGTATATGTGCCGTACAAAAAAGGGCGCAAATTTGGTTTGATGGATGGGGTCAGTACCCTGGGTAGCATAGCGGGTTTACGTTTCCTGTTCTTCCGATGATCTTACCTGGGCGCGTTGGAGCCTGCGAGAGAGCGAAAGTCTGCTAAAGCTACCGCCTCCTGCTCGCTCCCCCGCCGATGGGCTTGACGCCGCACTCATTTTTCGCCAAAAGCCATGTCTATTCCCTTTCCTCTGGATAATACAACACCAACGCAAGGTACTCCCCCCCTAGCCCCGCAACCGGATGTGCCTATGAAGCCATTCCGGGCAGCGATAGCGCCGAAAAAAACGTCCTCCATTGACCCCAATGTGTTGCGCGCTTTATACGATGACAACAAGGAGTTGAAGCGGGCGTTGCAATACGGATTGGTCGCGACATGTATCATTGCGGGTTCGATCATCGCCAAAACGGGCTTCACCTATGCGACACTTGCGTTGATGGTCGTCGCCATTTTCGGCCTCGCCCTGACGAACACGTGGAACGCGATCCTGCTGTTCACCGTGTACCTGTCGCTGGAAGGCATGTACAAATACACCTCTAACTTTAGCCAGTTTGTTTACATAGTAGCACCGCTATTGTCGGCGACTATTTTTGTGGCATGGGGTATCCGGACCCGGAGCGAAGCGGAGCGAAAGGAAGCGAACCAGGGCAAGGCAGACCTACCAGCGAAGAACTCGCTGTTCCAAAACCAATCGGGGAAGGATGAAATCGGTCTACCGAAGCTTGCCCCACTGGTGTTCGCTTTAATCGCGCTCAGTTTTCTGCAGGCCGCGAACCCGGATTCGCCCGGTATTGTCAACTCGCTCAACGGCGCTATCGTCTGGTATATCGGTCCGCTATCGTTTTTCTTCATCACTTACTATACGCTGAGGCACCGCACGGAAGCGATGGGCTTCATCTATACGATGGTCGTGACCGGTTTCATCGTTTCTGCGTACGCGGTCATACAGTTTTACCTTGGGAAAGCATGGGTTGACTCACATGTTCCCGGCATGCAAAACATGGCATCCATGAGTTATGCCCTGATCGGAGGCGTTGGTCCTGCCGAAGAGGGTGCGTATCGACCTGCGTCTACTGCGCCCATTGCAGGTGGATATGTTGTCGCCTCAAGTTTATCGATGCTGGCTGCACTGTGTGTTGCAACGATTCCGCGGATGGCAGTATGGCGCAGGACGGCAGCGTTGTTATCTACAACGGTGCTGGCGATGGCGCTCGCTGTCTCCAGCGTGCGCCTTGTAGCCTTGAGCTTACTTGTCGCGATTCCGGTACTCCTGTCTCTTTCCGCACGCCGTTTCGAAGATACCATTCGCATATATTTCATGATATTCACTCTCGGGGCATTGCTTACCACTTCGTTTGTGGTTGCTGATATCACTGCTAATGGGAAATTGTCGAGGCGGTATGGCAGTGTGTTCACGAGCAACCCGTTAAGTTCTTATGGGAAAAACCGGGGGGGAAGTTTGTCGTATGTTCCTAGGGCGATCGCAATCAGACCTTTCGGCATCGGGATCCGGCGTGGCACCAGAGGCTCTGCTGATATGATTCGTGGTAAGGACGTCGGAATCTTGAACGACCGGGAAACGCAGTGGAACTCGATTCATGCCGACCTCGGCGTTTTCGGTTTGTTGTCCCTGGCGGCGTTCTTTATCGGCACACTCACATATGGTCTGCGGATCTGTCGCACCCTACCCGATCGCAATCTTCGTTCGGTAGCAGTACTGATGTATGTCATCATCCTCTTCGACGTGATTTTATCGTTCGGCAGTCCGATATTGCAGGCCAACTATATCTTTTGGTCCGCGTGTGGTGTCTTGTTCGCATTGCCACGGCTAGCCGCCGAGGAGCGTAAAATTCTGATGCAATCAACGGTAACGAGCAACCTGGATAGCAAAGTTTCATAGCGCTTTTATGAGATGTAGGTTGCTCACGGCGGCGGCGACCGGTTTTGCCTGGAGTAATGAAAAAACCTTTGAAGCCCACCCCGTCGTTAACCGGCGGGATCGGCATGGACATCAAATTATTCGGGCTATAGAGACTAGCGAGCGTCCCTGCGTCTAGCATCTCGGGTACAAAACAAAGATTTTATGGTTAACAGTAATATCGTTGCGAGGAAGGGGGATTCCTTGCGTATCGCGCTCCTTCATGCAGACTTGCCGAATGAAAGCAAGGGAGGAGTGGCACATCAGACGCACCACCTTGCCAACAGTTTTGTCGAACGGGGACACAGCGTGACGGTGATTACGTTCAGTCCATCATTCGACGAATGCCTGTATGCGGTAGAAACGATATCGCGTCCGAATATCCCGCGTGCGGCGGACTCGTTCGGGTACGCTTTCGCACTGACCCGCGTTGATTTTTCGCGATTCGATATTATTCACGCGATGGGTGACAATTATCTGATAGGTTCGAACAACCGGCCCCCGTTAGTGCGTACGATGCACGGATCCGCGAAAGACGAATTGCGAACCGCCGAATCTCTTAAACGCAAGCTCTTTCAGGCGGTCCTGGTTCCTTTAGAAACTCTCGGCGCGGTCCGCGCCGACTACGTCACCGGGATTTCGGAGGCGACGCGAGCTAGAGTCCCACAGGTACGGGAGATTATAGCGAACGGGGTGGACTTGGGGCGGTTTACGCCTGCGGCATTGACGAACAAAGAATCCGCCCCGACGCTTCTGTTCGTAGGAACGAAGACCGGTCGAAAAAGGGGGCAATGGCTCGCAGATATGTGGTCGCGTGATATTAAACCTTTTTTACCGGAGGGTGCGACGCTCTGGTCTGTGGCTGATGCGCCACTGGAAGGCGACGGCATCGTTAACCACGGTCGTGTCCCGCTCGAAACGCTGACGAATCTATTCCGCCGCGCATGGGCATTCTGTCTACCAAGTACGTACGAAGGCTTCGGCGTGCCCTACATCGAAGCGTTCGCATCCGGCACAGCGGTGATCGCAAGTCCTAACCCCGGCGCGGTCGAGGTCACGCAAAATGGCAAGTTCGGTATAGTGGCACAGGATGACCGGATTGCCGGGGAGATCGTGTCTGTGCTGACCGATGCAAGCCGCCGGGATGCACTGGTTCAAGCCGGGTTGCGACGCGTCACAGAGTACGATTGGCAGCGCATTTCGGCTCAGTATGAGGAAATTTTCCACTCGCTGATCGGGGCGCGAAAGCATTAAACGTCCCCCAACCACGAGCGGCGACGTATCCGCGGTGTTTCGTAGAGACCGCCCGGAAATGGGCAGCCCCTTCGCCGTGGGGTATACGACAGAAAACATGCAGGAGCAGCCACAACAATGTCTCAAAATATTGATACGATGGGGTCTCCCTCGAACATGTATAATCATAGCGATGAAATAAAGATCGACATGCCAAAAGAAGTGCCGCCCGTACATTCCGATCGGGATGGTGATGCCATCGGCATGCCGTCCGTTGCGACGAACCCGATCACTGACACACCCTGGTTCCGCCTACTCTTTTGGGGTGGACTGGTGGTCGGCGCGGCGCTGCTTTTGCTTTTCCCCCTGGCGAAGCCACTTTGGACAGACGAAGTCATCAGCCTCTGGTGGGGCGAAAGCTCACTACAGCGCATGGCTGCAGGCAAAGCGACGTCGCGGGATCATACGCCCACGCATGCATTCATCCTGTACATGACGCGGTATTTCTTCGGTGACAACTTATCCGCGTACCGCCTCGTTTCCGCGTTGCCTGCCATGTTCACGCCGTATATCGCCTTCCTACTTGGTCGGCGCGTGAATCTCAATGTAGGCCTACTCGCTTTATGGCTTGTCGCGCTGGCACCGGGAAGCGTGCTGTTCGATAGGATGGCACGCTATCACGCCTTGCTCGCGCTTCTCGTGACATGGAGCACTTATCTGTTCCTCCGCTGTCTCGGTACCGGCAAGAAAAAATTGGTCGTCGGGTACACCGTCGTGACACTGGCTATGTTGATGGTGTATGTGCCGAGCCTGTTCGTGGTTGTCGGGCATTTCCTGACGCTCGCCCTGAATTGGAAACGGGAAAAACATGCCTGGAAGGCGTTCATCGCGATGGTGATTTGCGGCGCCTGCCTTCTGCCAGTTCTTCTCTGGCAGATGGACCCAAGCACCGGGATGGTTTCAGGGGGTGTATCGGTCGAGAATCCTGAGATCGGTCAGGGGGTCGGGGGGTTCATACGGCGTGTCGCGTTACCGGTGTACGTTTATTGTGTCGGGGAGACGGTGTATCCCTGGTCCTGGGCAGCCTCGATTCCCGGCGTGGTTATCGCTCTGGTCTCCTTCTGCATAGGAACGATGTATGTGCGACGCACGCGGGACATCGTTCTGCCCATAGTTCTCGTTGTTACGACGTTCATGTTCGCCCTGGCCACGAGCGGCAAGATCGGTGCACTACAAACATTCGGAAGCATGGGCAAGCGGAACGCATTTCTAATCCCTTTGTTCTGCGTGACCGTGGCAACCGGGTTGATGGCGCTACGGACACGTGCTTTACGGATCACCTTGACCGCAATACTGTTCGCAGTGTGGGGATACGCTAACTTTAACTACTGGACCGGGCGCGAATTTTTAAACCCCACTTACACTGCTCCCTGGAACGCGGTAATGAGTCGCATGGAAGCCGAGGGGTTGCGCGAAAATGCAATGATCATCACGGACGAGGATGTGATTGATTATACGCTAGGCCGTGGGAAAAGCGAAGTGCCCATAGTCATGCCCCAGTCCCCAGGGGTTGGTGGGTGGGGAAAGGTTGACATAACCATGGCACTCGCCGCAGAGCGGAAAGGCGGTCGCCGCTATATCTATTTTATCGGGCGGGACCGGGGGAACCGGATCGCGGTTGATCTAGGTGACAAAGTCTGCGAAGCCCTCGCGGAGAAATATACGTGTGTTTACGCGGGCGGATACATGAAGCGGAGTGAAACCGAGAAATACTGGCTCGAGAAAGTTCTCAAACGACCGACGCCTCCCTATTACATCTGGATAAAGCGATTCGATACCGAGTCCCCAGCGGATCGCCTCTCCGTCACCGGAAACGAATCGGGTAAACTTCACCCATGAACGCCGTGCTGGAAATGGCAGAAACGCCGGGGACATACTCCGACCGTCCGACGATCATCTCTTCTTTGACGACAAAGTTGTCGGGGCGTACCAAAACGCATCCCCGGTTATCGCTCGTGTTTCCTATCTACAACGAATCGCAAGCCATACCCCATCTGCTTGCGCGCGTAGACCTGGTCGTCGCGGAACTTTCCCGGGGCGCAAACGTGGAAGGCTCTGCGGAAACATTGCCGTCGCTCTCCGTGGAAGTGCTTTGTGTCAACGACGGATCGCGTGATGATTCGCTCGCGCAGTTGGTCGCCGCAACGCAGACGCGCGCCTATCTGCGAGTGATAAATTTTTCCCGTAACTTCGGGCATCAGGCGGCGGTCACTGCGGGGATGCATCATGCGACGGGCGACGCCGTCGCGCTTCTGGATGCCGACCTGCAGGATCCTCCCGAACTGCTGGCGAAAATGATTGCCCGCTGGCTTGCCGGTGCCGACGTAGTGTACGCGGTTCGCACCAAACGGGAGGGAGAGAGCGCGTTCAAAAAGTGGACAGCGAGCCAGTTCTACATCCTGCTACGCCGCTTGACCAACGTGGATATTCCCGCGGATACGGGCGACTTTCGTTTGATGGACCGACGCGTGGTGAACGCTCTGAACCAGATGAACGAATCGCACCGGTTCTTGCGCGGGATGAGCGCGTGGGTAGGCTTCCGGCAAGAGCCGATTTATTATGAGCGCCCGGCGCGCGTAGCCGGCGAAACGAAATATCCTTTGGGTAAAATGTTGCGCTTCGCGATGGATGCGTTAACCTCGTTCTCGGACGCGCCACTCAAACTTGCCACCAACATCGGAGTCATCACCGCTTTGTTCGCTTTGCTCTACGGCGGTATAACCATCGTCCGTTACTTCACGAATCACGGCGAATGGCAAGCAGGGTGGGCGAGTATCATCGCGCTGTTGACCTTTTTATCCGGAATACAACTGATCACGCTCGGGCTGGTTGGCGAGTACATCGGGCGCATTTATGACGAAGTCAAACGACGCCCGCTATATCTGATCGCCGACGAACATAATGGCGCGGAGCAACAACCGCCTCCGGTCGAGAACGAAACGTGATGCCCTACTCCGACGACGCGTTACGTCCGCTACGCATCCTGCACCTGTCCGACATCCTGTTCGAGGAAAAGCCGGGCGGGTCGCGGCAGGTCGCCCGCGAACTGCTACGGGAACAGATCAAAGCGGGACACGATGCGACACTTCTTGTTTCGCGATCGGCTCCCGGTGCGCCGCAGCAGTTCCGCGATGCCGAGTATGGTAACGTCGTCCAGTATGACAAGGGAGGCGATCCGACCGCGTGGGTGCGGAACGGACGGGAAGCGTGCGAGAAACTACTCCGTGAGGCGGCGCGGGAAAATAAACCGTTCGACGTGGTGCACACCCATTTCGCTTACGCCGCTCTCGGACCGTTACAGGCGATCAAAAACTCGATGCCGCACGTTCGAACCTTTCACGGACCGTGGGACACGGAAGGCTTCGTGGAGGACACGGCGAATGCCCGGAAAAATCCCATCGTCCTGGCGAAAGCACTGCTGAAGCGGCGGATGCGCTTCGGCATCGAGCAGGCAAATTTGCGTAGCGCAGCGGCAATCCTTACCCTTTCCGGAGTCTTTCAGAATGAGCTACGCCGCTTCGGAATCGACCCGGAGAAGGCGACTATTATCCCCGGCGGTGTCAACCGCGACCGCTTTAACGTCGAGGTAGACGATAGTGAAGCGCGCATCAAGGCCCGCGCACGAGTCGGGTTGCCGGAAGCCACATTCCCGCTTCTGCTCTCGATCCGCCGACTGGTACCGCGGATGGGTCTAGAAAACCTACTCACCTCCTTCCCGCGAGTGCGCGAAGTGTTCCCGTTCGCGCGACTGGTCATCGGCGGACGCGGACCTTTGGACGAAGCACTGCGAACGCTGGCGACCTCGCTCGGTATCGCGGACGCCGTGACGTTCGCCGGATTTATTCCCGACGATCAGGTGACGGACTATTATCGGGGGGCGGACGTGTTCGTTTTGCCGACGCTTTCGCTGGAAGGGTTTGGCCTCGTAACGGTCGAGTCGCTGGCGTGCGGAACGCCGGTCATCGCCACGCCCGTGGGGGCGATCCCCGAGGTGCTGGGCAGTTTGGAAGAGCGGTTGCTGACGAACGGCACGGACGCGAGGGCGTTATCAGACGCGGTTCTGCGGTATTTTCAGGCGAAAAAATCGGGCGAAGCGTGGGCGACCAACCTATCGGCGAAACGGCTTTCCGGATACGTGGACGACAGGTATACGTGGGCGAAACATGCCCACGCGGTGGAAGCGGTATATCGGAGAATCCTGAAATGACGGCGCAAGATAATCCCAGACCACCACGACGCATCCTGTTTGTCGATCACACGGCGCGGTGGAGCGGCGGCGAAATCGCTTTGCACCGCTTCATCACTGCCATGGACCGCGCCCGCTACGAACCGCTCGTGGTACTCGGGGAAGAGGGTGCGCTGGCGGAGAGGTTGCTACATGAAGGGGTGCGCGTGCTCATCGAGCCGCTCGCTGACGGCGTGCGGGAAACGCGCAAAGATTCGCTCGGGGCGAGCGGACTCGCACAAAAATTGCTGGGTGGTGGCACAGCATTGTTGTCCTATTCGAAGCGGATCGCCACACTGGCGAAAGAGAATCAGTGTGAAATGATTCACTGTAATAGCTTGAAATCCGACATTTATGGGGCTATCGCGGGTAAGTTAGCCAGGGTACCAGTGGTCTGGCACGTGCGGGATCACATCGCGCCGCAATACTTGCCGTCCTTGATGGTACGGACCCTGCGTACGTTATCGAAGCGCGTGCCGAAGCACGTGATCTGCAATTCCCGTAGCACGCTCTTGTCCTTGTTCGGGAACGACGAAGCGGCGACCGCGCGCGGCGAGAGCACAGGGCGGTACACCGTGGTGCCCGACTGTGTGGACGAAACTTTCTTAGGTGTTCCGGAGCCGACGGTGCGAACCGAGTGGCGGACTGAGAGCGATGCCCGCCCGCTGTACATCGTCATCGTCGGTCGGTTGGCACGCTGGAAGGGGCAACACGTGTTCCTCGATGCGGCGAAAATCGTTTCGAACACGCTCGCTGCGGAAAAGACCACCGCGGTACCCGATTTGCGCTTCGTGATCGCAGGGGGGGCGTTATTCGGCGAAGACGCATATGAGGCTGAGGTCAAGGCACAGGCGAAGCGGGACCTGCACCCCGGTGCGGTAGAATGGCGCGGTAATATCGCCGATGTGCCCCGGTTGCTGGCAGAGTCAGACCTGCTTGTTCATGCGAGTATCACCCCGGAACCGTTCGGGCAAGTAATCATAGAAGGTATGGCGGCGGGACTGCCGGTAATCGCTACCCGCGGTGGCGGGGTCCCGGAAACGATCGAAAATGGGCGCACCGGGCTATTGGTACCGATGGGTGAAGCGGACGCCCTGGCGGAAGCCATGCTGACATTTTTACGCGATCCCAAAGCCGCGACGCAGATCGGCAGAAATGGCTGGCATGAGGTACGCAAGCGATTTCTGCCGCGCCGCACCGCAACCGACATCGAAACGGTTTACGATAATCTGCTAAAGTGAGTCGGAACGGAACCCGCGATGGCACAGGATTCAGTTTTGTGTTCGCCGTGATGGCAAACTTCAACAATCGAAATCATCATTTTGCCAATATTTCGTATAACTTTGGATATAATGGTGCAAGATACAATGCGTCTGTCGCTGAAAGGTGCGAACTAGGAGTGAGACACCCATTATGCGTGTAGGAATCGTTCACGACTATCTGGCCCAATCAGGGGGGGCAGAGCGTGTCGTCGAGGCCCTGCATCCTATCTGGCCCGATGCGCCTATCTACACCTCGGTCTACGATCCGAAGGCGACATTGCCGTGTTTCGCGGAGATGGATGTCCGCACGTCGTTTCTACAACGATGGGCGAAAGGGCAGTCGGTGCACAAATTCGCGCTACCCCTGTATCCGCTGGCGTTCGAGATGTTCGACCTGTCGGGTTATGACCTGATCGTTTCTTCCGCGTCGAGTTTCGCCAAGGGAGTCATCACTTCGCCCGAAACCTGCCATGTGTGTTACTGCCATACTCCGGCCCGTTTCGCATGGCGTTTTCACGAATATATGGCGCAGGGCGGTTATAACCCTCTGGCGCGTCGTGTCCTCGCGCTGGTGATCCATTCCCTCCGTACCTGGGATTATCAGTGTGCTAACTCACGGGTGGATTATTTCGTCGCCAACTCCTACAACGTCGCCCGGCGCATACGAAAATATTACAACCGCGAGTCCACGGTGATCCATCCCCCGGTGCGCACCGACCGCTTCACCATCGCCCCCGAACCGACGGCGGACTATTTTTTGGTGGTGTCGCGGCTTCTGTCCTACAAGCGCGTGGATCTCGCGGTGCAAGCCTGTAACCTGCTTAACATGCCGCTCAAAGTCGTCGGAGGAGGCCCTGATGAGAAGCGGCTACGAGCGATGGCCGGCCCGAAGACCGAGTTCCTAGGGCGCCTGCCAGACGCGGATGTTGTTCGCTTGATGGCGAACTGCAAATCGTTCCTGTTCCCGGGCGAGGAGGATTTCGGAATCGCCCCCGTGGAAGCGATGGCGGCGGGGCGTCCGGTGGTGGCTCTGAAGGCGGGCGGCGCGCTCGAAACCGTGACACCCGGCGAAACCGGACTATTCTTCAGCGATACGACCCCGGAATCACTCGCCGATGCGCTGCGACAGGTGGACACGATGGCGATAGATTCACGGCGGATTCGTGCCCATGCGGAAGTGTTCGACACGCGCCATTTCCAAAACAAAATGCGCCGGTTCGTCGAGGCGAGTTGCGAGAAGCATACCAGCCGGTATAACCTAATTGCCCGTGGCGGCGAAGGCGACCCACGATTCTCGGTCGGATATCGGGAGGACGACGCGAATTTACCTCCCTCACCCTCCTCGAATGGTATCCGCACTAATGGGACATTTGATGAAAAAAAGCGCGTTATAGGCGTTGCAGGAAGGTAACTGATGACCGCATCGCCTCGCCGCCCCGGTGATACCGCTGTGCCAATAAACATCGGCGAGGAGTGGCCCCCCTTTCTCATCCTCCTTTGCTTGACGCTACTGTTTCTGGCACAAACGCCCGCGGTTCAACCGGTCGCGCAGTTGCTTTGTGTGTTCGGCGGGATCGTCGGTCTGGTGGCAACGGTCGCCGTGTGTCGCGGCTTCGCGGAGAACATCGGGCGGGCATTCTGGAAAGCCCCGACTCTCCTCCTTTTTCTGCTCGTCGCCTATACCACGTACCGGTATTTCACCACCCCGCCCATCTATAGTCTGCTGGCGACCACGGATCTTTTGCGTGTCTACGGCGGGGCGCTTGCTTATTTCGCGTGCGCCTACATCCTGGGGAGTAGCCGGCAACTCGGTCGTCTCGTGATCGGCATCGCCGTCTTTGCCGTCTTTGTCGCCTTCGCCGACTTCGGCAAGTTCGGTAGTACGGGCATAAACAACGCCGCGCACGTCGAGAATACCAGCGTTCTCGGCCTGCACATGACGGTGGGCGGCTTTCTTGCCATGCTCCTGCCGGTCGTCGCCGCGTTCGCGTTCCTGCCGGACGGTGACGATAGACAGCGGCTCGTGTCCCAGCTTGTTTTTCTGGTGATCGGGTTCGCCTTGATCCTGGCGCGGTCGCGCTCCGCGTGGCTCGCCGGGGTCGCCTCGCTACTTGTGGTCGGGGCGTTATTCGGCGCGTTGGCACTGCGGGAGCGGTGGCGACGGGGCACGGAGCCGAAACGCTCGCGCCGGGGGGAGCACCCCGTGGCGCGGCTATTGAACTCGCCGTTCCTCTGGGTGGGACTGGGTTTGACGGTATTGATCGTCGGAGGCGGGTTATCCGGGATTCTTACCCAGCGGAGCGAGGCCGTGCGAGCCGTGCTGACCGGCAATATCACCGGCGGGGCGGTGACTTTCCAGTCGCGCCTGAACTCATGGCGTGCCGCCCTGCTAATGATCCGGGAGAAGCCGCGGGTCGGTTATGGCCTGGGTGGCTATATGGTGGAGCAAGGCAAGTGGACGCACATCGGGGATGAGACGATTCAGGTGCTGAATAAAGGCACCGGTCATCAAAATCGGGCGCACAGTTTCTACCTGCAGTGGGGGGTGGACTCCGGGTTGGTGGGGCTGTTTCTGCATATCGCGTTCGTCGTCGCCTGGTTTATGGCGATGTTGCGCGGGTTCGCTGTCGCGCCGTCGCCGGAACGTCGCGCGTTCGCCATCGGCGCGATGGGGGCTGTCGCCGCGGGTGCGGTTGATGCGATCGCCTCCCCGATGTACCAGATGCATGGGACGTACGCTCTGTGGCTGGCGTGGATGGGAATCGGCCTCGGGGCACTACGCGCCGACCCGCCGCGTCAGGGCATCTCGCTCGCTTTCTCGAAAGGGGAAAACATCGCGCCGTCCGACGACCACCCGGCTATCGGGTCGCCGAGCCCGATTCTCGATTGGGTGGGGGCGGCTCTTCTCGGCGCGGGTAGTGCCGTGCTATGCCTGCTCCTCGCCGACCGCATTATCGCCGAAGGGGCGAAAAAGCCGCCCGGAGCATTTCGCGTGGTGCAGGTGCCGTACGTATCCGAGATACGACCGGGAACGCGTATCGTGTTCAAAGCACTGTACACCGATGAGAACGGGGTGGATCGCCCGACCCTCCCGGGAACCCAGTGGGAAGTGTACGCGGCAGAGGACGTACTGAAAGCGCCCGGTGCGGGATTCATACGCCTTGACGGAGTACGTGCGAGTGCCTACGGGACAGGTAACTCCCAGTCCCATGCCGGTTTGCTTCTTGTGCCGCCGCCAGGCACGAAAGCACCGGCGATCACGGTGTTCGGGGTGTACCGCGATGATTATGGTCGCGTGTACCGCAAAGCCGCTACCGTCGCCGTGCGTGCCGACGCCCCGGAGATCGTGCCGTATCGGTTCCCCGGCGAACGCTAGTAAACGACATTTACGCGGGCGAAGACTCCGGACACGCCTCGGACCGGTTCTTCTTTGCTTTCGGAGGGCGCGGTTTGGCGGCTTTGACATGCAGAGACCCATCTCATGCTTGAACGCCAGCACAAAATCCGCGATACGAAGAATAATTTTTGAAAAACTCGTAAAAATACTGGCACAAGGAAGGGGGAAGGCGAAGTGACCGGCGACCGGAAGGTGGATCAACCGAGACCCCATCGGCTATGACGGCGGAGTCAACTTGTACGGGTATGTGCAGAACGATCCCGTAGCGAAGGTCGATCCGACCGGGTTGGCTCAAATAATAAAAACCCCGAATCTACCCAATGAGGACTGGCCGCGACCATACCA
>JACMMA010000075.1 GCA_014379275.1 Armatimonadota bacterium
CCAGGAGCGGCAATTCGCGGGAAAACAGCAAGGGCTAACTCGAAACGCGCGTTGCCTAACGTAGTCCCAGCACCGCAGGTCCAACGATCCAACGATGCGTTGGCCCCGTCCGGGAAGGACAAAAAGAAAGACAGTCAAGCAGGGCGGTCGAGGAGCAAGAATGCTACCGACGACCAATCATCCTGTCGCTCGAACAAAACACCGCTGGCGGGGCCATCGTCGGCGAGATTTGCCGGGATCAAGCCGGTTCCGGCAACATACACCGGTTCCCCGGTTTCCAGGACCCGGTCGCGAAGAAACCGTCTACCGTCTCCGAAACAGTGACCGATCTGTTGGATCGTCACACGCAGACTCTCATGGAAAAAGATCGGGTCCGGCAAATGCCAGCGATAAAATCCATAGGAACGTGTCCTGTCGTCCGCCAATGGGGAACCGTGAAAGGCCTGCGCGTACGATCCTTGCCCCCACCCGGTCGCGATGTAATCTTCGGTGCCGGTGCCGCAAAGCGTCGGAAAATCAGAGTCGCCATCCACATAGAACTTTACCTCCCCCTCACCCCACCACGTCCCACCATACCGTTCGCCATCCGCGACCACACCCAGGTGCACGCCAAGGAACCGTCCGCGCCCGGTGGTAAGGGGCAATAGTTCATAATCCCGCTGAAGAGTGGTCGGGTTCTCGCGGCGTGCCACGGCGTGTATGTAACCTGTGTTCGGGTCCTGTGTTTCGCCTGAGGTGACATTCACATCGTAGAAAAGATATGCCAGATCATGCCGGGTGGCGTTGGTCAGCGACAAACGCATTCCGGCGCGAAACGGCATCGGCAAAGTGCACCAGAAAGAGCGCGCCTCCGGCGACCCGAAAAATGCGGACTCGAAAACTGCCATCTGCCCACACATCTGGCCGAAGAAATCACCGAGCGGTGCGGATATAGCGGGTTCGGTCGCCCCATCCCACCGCCCCTCAAGGCGCAAGCCGCGTAGCATTTCGGGGGAACGGTCGTCGATTGTCAGCCAGATGCGCCGCAGAGTGCCGGAAATTTCGCCAGGGAGTTCGGCGAGAGCGATGGTTTCCCCGGCACGAAGCGACACCGATGGTCTCCCTTTCCGTCCGTGGTTCGTCTGACCACCGGCGTTCCGTCTACCTTCGGGATTCTCAGGCGAGAACCACACGGTTTGCAACCCGTGCGTGGGGAGCGAGGTCACCTCGGACGGGAACATCAGACGTGCGTATTTCGCTTGCGGGTGATGCGGTCCATTATCTGCACGAGTGCAGGGAACGCCAACGCGATCCCGAGAAGATCGAAGCCATCGAGCGGCGCATCATCGCCTAAGATAGGGCGCGGTGCGACGAGATCAGTCGTCGCCAAAAGTACGCACAGCGCGACGCCCCCCCAACAAAACACGAACTGCCGCCCGGTCTCGCCGAAGCCATGCCACGTCATACGACCGAAGCGGATCCAGCGTGAAACGAAGCGAGCAATATCTATCCCGGCGGCGATCAGCGCGAAAACAGACGCGGCGGCGACCAGGCCTAGCGCGAAAATGCCAAGCGAAATCAAAAGCGTAAAGCCTAAAAAGAACACGGCGGATGCGAAAGTCATTCCCCGGTGAAAAACGGTGGCGGTGACCCGGTCGCCGGGTGCGGCGATACTGGTAGGCGCGTAACCGTTCCTTTCCTAGCGTTCATTGTACCGCGACAAGCGGCGCGCGGAAACAGGACTTCATGATTTCTGTCGCCGGGGTGACAATATATCCACTTTTCAAATCGCCGACGACGACGCTCCGTTCGCCCTGCCACCGATCATGGTACACAGCAATGTAGGCGCACGTTAGGGCGTCCAATAAATCTTCGTGTCGCTTAAGGGCCGCTTCGGAAACGAATTCAGAGGGGTCACGCCAGAGCCAGGGCATCGATTCCGGCGCGGCAAGTAACGGCGGGTCGGCGCCGACAAGTCCGGCAAGGAGCGCGGCATACCGGCGGAACTCAGCGTCGCGGGAAGCGCGGTCACGCCCCGGCTTCTTTTTGTATTTCAAGGTTCTTGGCAGATCGAACAGCGCGATATGGGCAGGGTGCGGAAACGCTTCGAAAACGGCGCGAGAAGTGTCGCCGACGAAGTTCGGTGTGTGGATTATCTCGAACCGATCCGCGAGCAGCGTGACAAGCGTTTCGCCCCGAACGTCGCCGTTCGCGTCCGAAAGCAGTGTCCGGTTCGCCGGGTGGGGACCGGCCTCATAGCTTCGCATACAGCGCGAAAGAATCGCCTCACACGGACGCCGCCCGGCATCGTTGGGGACGAGAGTCGGAGCGTCCACCGCGACAAGGATTCCCCCGCCATCGTCACACGCTCCGATAAAATCAGCGATGCTTTCGTTGTCCGTGAGGGCGTCAGCGTGGGCGAAGTATTCCACGCCTGTGGCGGCGGATCTCAGTGCGACGACTGCCGTACTGTTGCGGCTTCCCCACGCAAGATCGATGCCGATGTAACGCATTGATTGACAATACCATGATACGTTTAAAAATTTGTATGCCGGGTATTCACTGTCTGGTGAAATAAATTTTAATCGGGCAACGGATTCACCG
>JACMMA010000504.1 GCA_014379275.1 Armatimonadota bacterium
CGAACGGATGGAACTGTATCACAATGCCGTTCTTGCTTTGCTTGACGTCGTCGGCGACAACTGCCTCGCCCTGCACTGGATGCGGTCCGGCGTTATCGTCGATCCCCGGACCTACCGCACCTCCAAGGATCCCGGTGAGCGGCACGACCCAATCTACCCGGCGGTGAACGTTCGCCTGTTCAATGTCCGGAACAGCGAGTCGGGCAACGAACACGTGATGGATACGCTCGGTATGACGGCGTTCGCCCTGCGCGACTTGCAGATCATCTTCCGGACTATGGAGCCGGGGCGTATCGCGGGTTTCCTGAACGGGATGGCACATTATCTGTACGACCACGGCGACGTGGTCGGAGACGGCCATACGGTCCAGGGTATCACGGATGTCCGCTGGCGTTGCCGGTACGCGATGTCGCTCGCCGGACCCGAGCGCGAAGTGCTCGACATTAACCCGGGCCGCCCCTGATATACTCTCGTTTTCGTGGTCCGACCAAGTGCCGTTGCATGACCTGTTGCTTGAAGCGTGGAGAATGCGCCGGGTGGGTACAACTTGCTTTAGTGACGTTGTTCCGAATTCTTCCGGGGGCGGCGTCCGGAAGGATTACTATCATGAATCGAATTAACACGTGCCTGATCGCGGCTGCTGTCGCGATTTTCGCATCAACCCTGGGAATGACCGCCTACGCGCAAGACAAGATGGGCGACAAGGCACAAGCCAAAATGAGCGACAAGCGGGATAAGATGAACGCCAAAATGGATGCGAAGATGGGCGATAAAAAAGGGCAGGAGAAGGGCGTGTACGTCGACCCCGATGAGAAGGAGTACTACACTCCGGCGCAAGCGATTATGTGCGGCTACATGAACGAGGCGGGCAAAAAGCTCGTTCTCAAGCCAAGTGTTCCCAAAGGTTACAAAACGACGGATGATATCGGCAAGATGTATATCGATCCGGATGAAAAAGAGTACTATACGCCGACACAAGCTAAGATGTGCAAGTACGTGAATGAGACGGGCAAGAAGTTGGTAAAGATGGAGAAGATGCCGGTCGGGTATAAGCCTACCGATGATATGGGCAAGAAAAACAAGATGAAAAACGCGGGCAAGATGTAGGGCTAGATGATTGTTTCTTTCTTTTGTCCTCCCGGACGGGGCCAACCTTACGTTGGATCGTTGGACCTGCGGTGCGGGGTTGATGCTTGGTTTGCCTGGGGACTTTCCCGCGAATGCGCCGGTTACGGCCCCCGCACGGTGTGCGGGGGCCGTAACCGGGGCATTCGCGGGAAAACAGCACGGGGTCCGGTGTAGCAAGACTCCCGAGCACCGCAGGTACAACGATCCAACGTAAGGTTGGCCCCGTCCGGGAGGACAAGAAAAGGAAAAAGGGCTTCTTTGCAGACGCTGCACGAATGGTTTACAATAGGGACTTGATGAAACATACATTTCGCCTTGCCTTAGCCGCGCTTATTGCATTGCTCGCATCGCCGCTTGCCCCCGCTGCGCACGCCCAGCAGACCGCGCCTCCTGGTCCGGCGCGGACTACCGCGAAAGTCGCGCACCCGATAGTCACGATGCAAACCACAAAGGGACCAATATTGATCAAATTGTTCCCCGAGGAAGCGCCGGAAACGTGCGCGAACTTCGTGAAATTGATCAACAAAAAGTTTTATGACGGCCTGACATTCCACCGGGTCGAACCAGGCTTCGTGGTCCAGGGCGGCGACCCGCAGGGAACCGGTAGTGGCGGACCGGGATACAAAATCAAGAACGAGACCAATAAGCTTCTCAAACACAATCGCGGCGCGGTAGCCATGGCGAACGCCGGGCGCGACACTGCCGGTTCCCAATTCTACTTCGTGATAACCAAACCCGCGCCCCATCTGGACAGCGGAGACTACACCATCTTCGGGCAAGTTATTTCCGGGCAAGAAGTCGCGGAGCGGATCCAAATCGGCGACAAGATGACGAAAGTTACGGTGAAGAACCAATGAAACGAACCGCCCTTTTATGCGCGACATCCGCGGTATTGGCGTTCGCAACAAATGCGCTAGCGCAGGAGCCTGCCCCCGCTCCGGTTCCCGCCCCGCCGACCGCGACCGCACCGAAACCAGAGGTCAAACCCGTCACCCGCCCGACAGTTACCGTGGAAACGGAAAAAGGGCGTATCGTCATCGAGTTGTACCCGGAAGATGCCCCGCTGACGGTGCAGAACTTCGTTACCCTTATCAAAAAGGGTTTCTATGACGGTCTGGCATTCCACCGTGTGGAGCCAGGTTTCGTGATTCAGGGAGGCGACCCCAAAGGGGACGGCACCGGCGGTCCGGGCTATGATATCAAGAACGAGCCGAACAAGATCCTCAAGCACAGCGTCGGCGCGGTAGCGATGGCGAACGCCGGGCGCGACACCGCCGGATCGCAATTCTATATTGTTATCACCAAACCGGCTTCGTTCCTGGACGAAAAGTATGCCGATGGCGTGAGCAAGTACACCATTTTTGGTAAGGTCGCTGCCGGGCAGGATATCGCGGAGAAGATCGCGGTCGGCGACAAGATGACCAAAGTCACTGTAGTCGAACCCGCGTCCGCTCCCGGCACCGAACCGGCTAAGGTCGCGGAGAACGCCCCAAAGGTCAACGAAATAGCCAAACCACAGGTGATGGTGCCGGTAATCGTTCCCTACCTGGATCGCCCCCTCGTCCCGAAAAGTACGAGACCGAAGGTGAAAGTCACCATCGAGCCGAGCGGCAAAGTCGGGAAAGTGAGCCTGCAATCGAAGACCGGTGTCGCCGAACTGGACAAAGCGGTGACCGACGCGCTCAGCCGGTGGGTTTGGACTCCCGCAATGAAGGACGGCAAGGCGATCAAATCCGACCGTACGTTCATTTACGACATCATCAACCGCTCCGTGCGGTATGAGTAGCATCATTTATCGCGCCACGATTGTCGTAATCGGGCGGGTGCAGGGCGTAGGCTTCCGCTATTGGACGGTGGCGGAAGTTCACGCCCTGCGGCTCCCTGTCACCGGCACAGTGCGTAACCAGGCCGATGGAAGCGTCGAGGTCGTCGCGGAATCAGCGGACCGCAGCGCGATAGAACAGCTGCTCGCCCGCCTCGCGACGGGACCCGGCCTCGCCCGCGTGGACGCGGTCCATCCTATCTACGAATCCAGCGTCGAACGACGCTACACCGATTTCAAAGTCAGTTTTTAACCGCCAAGACGCCAAGAACGCCAAGGTAAGAGTAGAAAAAGAGTTTTCGAGGTTGGGATTCGCCGAATGCATCTAGCGTACTAATTGAAACTCATTCGTGAAACCTCGAAAACTCTTTTTCTACTCTTACCTCGGCGTTCTTGGCGTCTTGGCGGTTAAAAACTGACTTTGAAATCGGGGTAGCGTCGTTCGACGCTGGATTCGTAG
>JACMMA010000505.1 GCA_014379275.1 Armatimonadota bacterium
AACGTCGGGCATGATCACCAGCACATGATCATGCAGAGTATCCAGAGCATCGCCACGAAGTACGGTATGGCGGCTCTTTTGCACGAAAAACCGTTCGCGGGGATCAACGGTTCCGGCAAGCACGTCAACTGGTCGCTCGGCTGTAAACTCGGGAACCTGCTCGATCCGGGCGATTCGCCGCACGAGAACACGCGGTTTTTGATCTTCTGTCTGGCGACCATCCGCGCCGTGCATAAATACTCCACCCTGCTTCGCGCCGCCGTCGCGTCCGCTGGGAACGACCACCGCCTCGGCGCGAACGAGGCTCCGCCCGCGATCATGTCCATCTTCCTCGGCGATCAGTTGGAAGACGTGTTCAACCAGCTCAAGAGCGGCGGGGCATCGTCGTCGAAACTGCGCGGCACGCTACAAATAGGCGTGGATACCCTGCCGGTCCTGCCGAAAGATGCGGGCGACCGCAATCGCACGTCGCCGTTCGCATTTACCGGCAACCGCTTCGAGTTCCGCGCCGTGGGATCCAACCAGTCCATCGCCTGGCCCCTCGTGGTTATGAACTGCATCCTGGCCGACTCGCTCGACTTCGTTTCCTCCGAGATCGAAAAAGAGATGGCGGGGGACACAGCGAAGCTGAACGGCGCGATCCAGAAAGTCCTGCAAGGAATAGCATCCGAGCACCATCCGGTCGTCTTCGGCGGCAACGGCTATTCGGATGAGTGGCATGCCGAAGCGGAAAAGCGTGGACTGCCGAACCTGAGAAATACCCTGGATGCCCTGCCGAAACTTCTCGACGAGGCGAACGTCGCGGTGCTCGGCAAGTACGGCGTGTTGTCGCCCCGCGAGGTCGAGTCGCGCTACGAAATCTGGATGGAAAAGTATATCCGTGATGTGAACACGGAAGGCCTGCTCGCGCTAGAAATCGCGCGCACGAAGATCTATCCGGCCGTGGTCACGTACCAATCGCAACTGGCGACGCTCGCATTGCAAATGAAAGAGCTGGGCAAAACCCCGAACACGAAAATGCTGGACCAGATCACCGTGCTCGCTGGGGATCTGGAAACCGGCATCGAAACGCTCGACCATGCCCTGGCGCACGAGACCGAGGGCGAGTCCATCGACCACGCGCTCCACTACCGCGACCAGGTCCTCCCAGCGATGGCGACCGTGCGCACCGCGGCGGACGCTCTGGAACAACTGGTGTCCGATGAACTCTGGCCGCTCCCGACCTACCAGGAGATGCTGTTCATCAAGTAGCAACGGGATACAAACAAAAAAACCGGCGGGACCCTCCCGCCGGTTTTTTTGTTACCCTTTTACCGTCTAATGATCGTTCCTGCCGATATTATGCGCTCCCGGTGAGGCTGCCACGGTTGGCATCGTGGTATTTGACTTCGCGCCGCCCGCGGATGAGGAAGTCGTGGATACCGACTGACAACTCGCACAGATGACAAGCGTCAATGCCACGAATGACATGATGGCGCGGAATACGAACCCTTTATTTCTCAGTGGCACAATAACTCCCCTATCTGAAGACCGAGAGAAAAGCTTAAACAGCGATCAAAACCCGTACGTTTTGCAGTTGCCGGGATTGTTCGAACCATCAAACTGATGGTAATACTGGCATAGGTCACGGGCGGACGCCGGTTCACCGTAGTTCGTGGCGCGACCGTCATATTTCTGCCACTTCGCGTGACCGTCCGCGTAGACGAAGTTATTTCCCCCGCCATGACGGGGTGAGTTAGCGCGAATCGTCTTCTCACAGATCGAGTCTGTGTAGCCGGGCCAGTTGAGCGGACGCAGGGCGTTGAGTTGTATGCTCTGGCGGGGAAGTTCGTTCGTGTCACCGAGCATGAAGGTGTTCGCCGGGGAAACCACATCACCGATGGGGAGTCCCAACTGCGGTCGGGGATGTATGCTTGTCGCCACCGTCACCCCGCCCACAACGACACTGATGGTCATATTGCTTCCCGCCGCATCCTCGGTCGCTGCCTTCGTGAGTCCGGTATTGTCGTTCCAGGTAATGCCGTTATTGAAGCCGTATCCCCACACTACGGGTTCGCCCGTCGGGTTATCACGTTCGCCGGGTGCGAGACTCCACGCGCCATAGCCGGTATCTATCGAGCAAGCGGCGGCGGCATCTTCCATCGAAACCGTCCGCGAAGGGCAACGTAGAACGGCAAGATTTTTCAGATAAGGTTGCACGAAAAAGTTGAAATCACCCGGAAAACCCCGCGCCCAGGAGGTGACGAACGTTTCATCGTAGTCCTGTGCATACATCAGTTGTGCGATACCGATTTGCTTCAGATTGGAAAGGCAGGATGATTGGCGAGCTTTTTCTCGTGCTTGTGCGAAAACAGGAAACAATATCGCGGCGAGAATGGCGATTATTGCAATAACTACGAGCAATTCGATCAAGGTGAATGCTTCCGGGTGGTTGGCAGAGCGACGGGGACTGGGAGAAACTACGAATGTTTTCATTTGCACATCCTTATAGTGAGTGAGTTTCGGCGGGATCTTATGACACCGGTCAATAGTGGGGTACGAACCACCAACATTATGAAAAAACTTTGTTATGAAATGATTAAGGTTATATTAAATTCTTGTTAAGTTTTAATGGTCGATTTTTCGACCAGAGTAGTAAGGTGGGCGGAATATTGGCGCGTCGTCCGTTATTCGCTGAAAGCGGGAGGGTAATACACTGGTGCTTGTACCGTATCCGGTTGGGAACGCCTGCGACGCTTTCAGGCGGCGCAGTTCTTTAGGCGACTTTCAGGTCGCCTTCCGGCAGATACGTCGCGGCTTGCCGCGAAGAGTTTCATTGCACCGACTTGACATGAAAATTGCTCTGTTGTTAGAATCTCGCATTCGGCACCCGATTTTCTTGCCGATTGTCGCATGGATTTTCACCAGAAGTAAGGGTACACCGCACATGACCGTAACCGAAGTCGTCGAAATGGCGCAAGAGTTCAAGGTAGTGGACTTCAAGTTCTGTGATCTGTTTGGCGCGTGGCAACACTTCTCGATTCCTGCTGCTTCGCTCAAAGCGGACATGTTCACCGAAGGCTTGGGGTTTGACGGCTCCTCGATACGCGGCTTTCAGCGCATCAATGAGTCGGACATGCTTCTGTTTCCCGACCCGAACTATGTCTTTCCGGATCAGTTCACCGAGGTTGCCACTCTGTCCATCGTTTGCGACGTTCGCAACCCGGACGAGGGATACACGCCGTATTCCCGCGACCCGCGCAACATCGCCCGAAAAGCCGAGGCGTTTTTGCAAACGACGGGAATCGCGGATACCGCTTTCTTCGGCGCAGAAGCGGAGTTTTATCTGTTCAACGAGGTGCGCTACGAGTACAACGCCAATTCCTCGATGCACTTCATCGACTCCGACGAAGGCGCGTGGAACACCGCCCGCGATGACGCGCCGAATCTGGGCTACAAGATCCCCTACAAAGGTGGCTACTTCCCGGCCGCGCCCAGCGATCAGTATCAGGACATTCGCACCGAAATGATGCTGACCATGATCGACGCGGGGATAGATGTCGAAGTCCAGCATCACGAAGTCGGCACGGCGGGGCAGGCGGAAATCGACCTGCGTTTCCAACCGCTACTGAAGCATGCCGATGATATACTCCTGTACAAATACATCGTGAAAAATGTCGCGCGTCAGAACGGCTTGACGGCGACGTTTATGCCGAAACCGCTGTTCCAGGACAACGGCTCCGGAATGCACACGCACGTTTCGTTCTGGAAAAACGGGCAAACGCTGATGTTCGACGAGAACGGCTACGCGAAATTGTCGGAACTGGCGGTGTACTACATCGGGGGGATCCTGAAGCACGCCGCCGCGATTTTAGCGTTCGCCGCGCCGACGACCAACTCGTACCGCCGCCTCGTCCCCGGCTACGAAGCCCCGATCTACCTCGCCTATTCCGGACGCAACCGCTCCGCGTGCTGCCGCATTCCCGCCTATTCGAAGACCCCGAAAGCGACCCGTGTCGAGTTCCGCGCCCCGGACCCGTCGTGCAACCCGTACCTCGCGTTCGCGGCTATCCTGATGGCGGGATTGGACGGCATCCGGAATAAGATCGTCCCGCCCGCACCGGTGGACGCTGACATTTACGAAATGTCTCCGGAGGAACTGGAACATCTAGACGTCAAGCAAGCCCCCGGTAGCCTCGACGAAGCGTTGGACGCGTTGGAAGCCGATCATGCGTTTCTGCTGGAAGGCGGCGTATTCACAAAGGATGTGATCGAGACTTACATTTCGATGAAGCGGGATGAAGTCGACGCGATACGACTTCGCCCACACCCGTACGAATTCGCCATGTATTACGCGGTGTGACCAGGTTGCTGGGATTGAGCCGGGACCTCACCCCGCCCCATTTATACCACCCCCCACCCCCCCCCAAGGCACCGGTCAGGGGGGGGGGGGGGGGGG
Organism: Armatimonadota bacterium; assembly: GCA_014379275.1. GTDB lineage: Bacteria > Armatimonadota > Armatimonadia > Armatimonadales > Armatimonadaceae > JACMIU01. The sequence goes on from JACMMA010000505.1 coordinate 4,439, forward strand.
GGAAAAGGGCGGGGGGTGGTTCCCACCCAACCCCGCAACA
>JACMMA010000506.1 GCA_014379275.1 Armatimonadota bacterium
GCCGTACTGTTGCGGCTTCCCCACGCAAGATCGATGCCGATGTAACGCATTGATTGACAATACCATGATACGTTTAAAAATTTGTATGCCGGGTATTCACTGTCTGGTGAAATAAATTTTAATCGGGCAACGGATTCACCGGACACGCCCGCAGGAGTATAAAATACTATGGAACGAAAGAAGGATTCGATACTGAATCAAAGCAGTTCTTACGGCATCACGTCAGGCACGGGTCTAACCTCGGCTTCCACCATGACCGACGCCGACCTTCTCAACACCGACGAAACTACGATTTCCGGTACCCCGCTTCGCGCGGATTTGGAAACAGGAATGGACTCCGACATGAGTGCGGGAGCTACCTCCGGCCCCAACTTCATGGGCAACAGGGACTCCGACACGGACTCCGGCTTGCCGTTCTCGACCACGGGAATGAATGACACTTACTCAATCCCCAGTACGATCAACGAAGACAAAAAGCAGTTGGATGTCGCTAAGGACACACTGGGCGAAGCGAAAGATGCATTCGCATCCGCGACAGACGCGGCGAAAACGCAGGTGGGTGAACTGGCCGAGCAAGCCAAATCGAAGGTCAGTGAGTTAACCTCCCAGGCGACCGACAAGGTAAAAGAGCAACTCGGCGGTCAAAAGGATAAGGCGGCGGAAGGTTTGACGGCAATCACGGGCGTGATCCGCCAGAGCGCGACCACGCTGGAAGAAAAAGGTCAGACCCCTATCGCGGACGCAGTCACCGGTTTCGCCGGACAGATCGAGAACTTTACGGGTTATTTGCAAGGCAAAAGCGTAGACGAATTGGCGGAAGACGTGACCACGTACGCCAAGCAGAACCCGCAACTGTTCGTTGGCGGGGCTTTCCTGCTCGGTATGGCTCTCGCGCGGTTCCTGAAATCGTCCAGCCGTACCAGTAGCACCGGTCGTTACAACACCTCGACCGTGACATCGGGTAGCAACAGCTTCGGAAACACACCCGTCATACCACCGTATACCGGCACCACCACCTACAATCCGAGCAAAACGACTTACAACACGGGTACGACTCTCGGGGGGACGAGCACCGATTATTCCAGCACGAACCGCGGGTATGACAGCACCGACGGGACGGTCATTTAAGGAGAGTAAATATGGCGGTAGAAGTGCAAACGGGTGCCTCGTCGTTCGCGACGGCGAGAAATGCCCCACAACAAGAAGAAAAATCACTCGGTGAACTGTTCAGCGATCTGAGCCGCGAGTCGTCGAATCTGGTGCGTCAGGAAGTCAACCTCGCAAAAGCGGAACTGACGCAAAAAGCCGCGAAAGTCGGCAAAGACGCGGTGCTAATAGCGGCAGGTGGTTTTATCGCCTATGCAGGTGCGCTCGTCTTATTCGCGGCGGTCGTCGCGTTTCTCGTCGAAGTAGCCAACATGCCCGTGTGGGGCGCGGCATTACTGGTGTCCTTGATCGCGCTGATCGGCGGCGGCGTGCTGGCGATGTCCGGCATAAACGCACTGAAAAAGATCGACCCGACACCACATAACACAATCGACACATTGAAGGAGGACGCACAATGGGCGAAACAACAACTTTAGAGAGACCCGATAGCGATGTTTTTCCTCCGGCGACATTCGAAGAGTCGGTGGTGGAAACATCCCCAGAAATCGAAGCGACCAAGGCGAACATCGAACATACCCGCGCCGAAATGAGTGACACGATCAACGCAATCAAGGAGCAACTGTCTCCCAAACGTTTGGTCGAGGACGCGAAAGAGGCCGCTTCCGAGGCAGTAACTGAAAAAGTGACCGAAGTCAAGGATGCGGTGATGGATAAAGTGTCCGATATCGCACACGGTGCGAGCGACATCGCACATAACGTCGTCGCCTCGGTAACGGGTGCCGCGCATTCGATCGGCGACAAGGTCGCTGAACTCACCGGGAATGCCAAAGACAAGATTAATGACCTGACGCACGGCTCTGACAAGAGCGATCGCGTCGGTTCGTATCCGGAGTACGCAAGCTACGGAGCGCAGTCGCGTTCTATCAGAACGCAAACAAAACAAGCAGGAGATGTATTGATGGATACGATTAAAGAAAACCCGGTCCCCGCCGCTCTCGTTGGCGTCGGTCTGGGATGGCTTCTGGTGGACGCCATTATAAAGCAACAGAAGAGTTCGACCAAAACGTTGACCGCGACGACCTATAGCGGCTATGTGCCGGAGACGTACGGGGACGCCGGGTATGGTGCCACGCGCGGTACGTCCTATGGCGCTTATACCCAGAACACGACCACATACCCGAGTGTGCCGAGTACGTATACCACTAGTACTTATTCTACGACCCCGAACACAAGTGGCGTTAAATCGGCTATCGACCAGGCCGGTGACAAGTTAAGTGAAACCGGCGAGAAGATCGGCGATGCCGTCGAGGGTGCGAAGGCGAAGATCGGGGATGCCGCCCATGACCTTCAGGAGCGGGCCTCCGACATAGCATACAATGTCCAGGATAAAGCGGGCGATGCGTCCGCGCTGGTGTCTGCCCGAATCGCGGAATCGATCCGGGCAAATCCGATTCCCGCCGCAATCGCCGGCGTGAGCGTGGGTTGGCTCCTCCTGGATGCGTTGATGAAGCCGCACAAGCATAACCAGTCCTACGTCGGCAGCAACGGCTATTACGAGGGAGATTACGGTGCGACGCGCACTACCTCTTACGGGACGACAGGTACAAGCGGTGTTTCCTCGGCACTCGACCAGGCTGGAAACAAACTGAGCGAAACCGGTGAGAAGATCGGCGACGCGATCGACGGCGCGAAGGCAAAGATCGGCGACACGGCGCACGATCTGCAGGTAAAGGCATCGGGCCTCGCCAGCACTGTGCAGGAGAAAGCGGGCGACGCCACTGCGCTTGTGCAAACGAAGGCGAGCGAACTCGGCGGCGCTGTGCAGAGCAACGCGCGAAAAGCATCCGACGCGACGCAAGACTTCGTGACAGACAACCCGCTTGCGGCAGGAGCAATCGCACTTCTCGTCGGAACCGTGATCGGTCTCGCGCTTCCGGCGACGCAACAAGAGAACAAGCTGATGGGTACGTACCGTGACCAGTTAGCAGACCAAGCCGGTCAGAAGGCTCAGGACTTGCTGGGCAAGGTACAGGACGTAGCCGGGGATGCCATTGATGTTGCGAAAGAGCAACTCGTCGAGGGCAAGGCAAGCGCCAAGGTCCAGATGAATGAAGCCATGGGGAAGGTGCAGGCGCAACTGTCGGAAGCCAAAGACAAAGTCCAATCGGCTGTGGAAACGTCTGCGAAGGCAAGTAATCTCATCCCTACGTAAGGCATGTGGGGAAACATAAGAACTATGAGGTACTGAAGGGGGGGTGGCTCAAGCGAGCCACTCCCCTTTTCATCGTGTCAGCCGGTCCGGTCCGCTAAACACTGTTGACCAATCGCATCATCTTACGGACCTCGCGCAACGTGTCCTCTGCAGTATCCCGCGCTTTTTGGGCACCCTGCTTTAGAATCCGGTCTAACTGCGCCGGGTCATCGGCGTACATCTTGCGACGCTCGCGTAGCGGTTCCAATGCGGCGTTCAGAATCTCCGCCGTTTCCTTCTTGGATTGGACGCATCCGCGCGACGCCGCGCGGCATTCGTCCCACTGCGTCTGGTAGCCGCTCGGATCATAAATGCGGCGTAGCTGGCATACCGAACAGCCTTCGGGCACTCCGGGGTCTGTCATGCGCAGGCGCGTCGGCGTCGTGAACGCTTTCTTGAGTTTCGCGTTGACCTCGTCTGCCGTGTCGGTCAGGTAGATGGCGTTGTCATACGACTTACTCATCTTGCGCCCGTCCAGCCCGATCAGTGTGCCGGTCGTCTCGCTGATCACCGCCTGCGGCTCAGGGAAGAATTCGGTGTGATACGTGTGGTTAAATCGCCGGGCGATCTCGCGCGACAGTTCCAGGTGCGCGGCTTGATCCTTGCCGACCGGGACGGCGTGCGCACGGTACACCAGAATATCCGCCGCCTGCAACACTGGGTAGCCCAGCAGTCCGTAGGAGACGCCCGCTTCTCCTCCTTCGCGGTCCGCCAGAATCTCACGCCTTTCCTTGTAGGTTGGCACCCGTTCCAACCACGTCACCGGGGTCAGCATGCTGAGGAGCAGAAACAGCTCGGCGTGTTGTGGCACTTCGGACTGAAGGAAAATCGCGCACTTCTCGGGGTCGAGTCCCGCCGAAAGATAATCGAGGGCGATCTCGCGGGCGTCGGCATTGATGCTCTGACCGC
>JACMMA010000008.1 GCA_014379275.1 Armatimonadota bacterium
CTGTATGAGATATTTTATACGAGACGTAGCGGGACATTTGGTTTTCCCGACGATACATAGGGTAAACACGACTCATGCTCTACCTACTTTTTCCGACTATTGGTTTGTTGTTGATCACCCTCGTCAATACGGCCTTCGCCCAAAACCCTGATCGTCGCGATCACACCCGAAAAACAGAAACACGACCGGCGGAACCGCGAGCCGCTCTCAGACTGCCACCCTGCCCGCTCGGAGTCACCGATCTCGGTTGGGACGATTTCTTCGTCAGTCCGGTGGGCCGTGACGGTCTGCGATTGACCCCAAAAATCAAATCGCTCGACGGAAAACAGGTGCGTCTTTCAGGGTACATGGTGCGCCGCGAGGAACCGTTGCCCGGGGTGCTGATTTTGACTCCGTTCCCGATGAGCGTGGAGGAACACGAGTCTGGATTCGCGGATCTGCCACCCCAAGCTGTACGTGTCGTTCTCCCCTACGCCGCCAAGGAGCAGATTCCTCACACAACGCGCCCATTGCTGCTTACGGGAACTCTTTCCGTCGGTCGCCGCGAGGAGTCGGAAGAATCGGCGAGCGGGTCTGCATCCTGGTTTCGTCTCACCCTGAACACGCCCGGTGCGCCGATGCCGGACAAAGCCCGAAAATCGGAGCCGTCGGCGAAGGCGAAACAGTGAAGTTCAACAAATCCATTGAACAGATAGGTAAACTCCAAACCATGCATACTTTTGGTCCGTCTCTTCGCCGCACAGTGGCGAATACCGTCTTGCTGACGGCGGTAATTGTCACCCTATTATCCTCGGCTGCTCTCGCGGATCCAGTGATTACCCGCCTGACACCGCCAAGTCGACCGACAACCGGTTTCGGTGCCACTGGTGCAGTGACCGCACGTTTCCTGCCCGATCAGCGTTTCGATTTGCAGGCCACCGTCCGACCCGACGCGGGATCCACCATAACTGGCGTGCGATTCTACGTCGATAACCAATTGGTGGAAGAGGTGAAAGGCACTACAGGGCGAGCATCGCTCGTCACAACGGGCTTGGCAACCGGTCTGCCTGTGGGTACCGCAGTCGCATCGGTTCGCGCCTACAGCAATAACGTACCGGGGATACGGTCTCTCCGTGTTGTCGCTACCCAGTCGAACGGTGGGACATCGACCGCGTCCGGCGTTTTCGAGATCGTCGACGTGAGCAAGAAGCGCGGCGACCGCGCCAAAAACGTGATCGTATTCATCGGTGACGGTATGGGGATTGCACATCGCACCGCCGCCCGGATGATGCTTCGCGGCGTTTGGCAGGGGAAAGCCAACGGCTCATTGACTATGGACACCTTCCCTTTTACCGGGCTGGTCATGACTTCCTCGCTAAATTCGATCGTCACCGACTCGGCACCGGGGGCGCACTGTTATTCAACGGGAAACAAAGGGCGTAACAACGAAGAGGGTGTTTTCCCGGACGATACCGTCGATGTTTTCGATAACCCACGCATCGAACACATGAGCGAGTATATGTTCCGCAAGTATGGCAAGGTGAGTGGCATCGTCACCACGGCGGATATTTTCGATGCAACGCCAGCCGCCTTCGCGATACATACGTCGAACCGTGGGGCAGGCACGGGCATCATCGACCAGTACCTTTTGGAGGCGGCAAAGACGGATGGTTCCGGTCACTTGCGGGTCCTGATGGGGGGCGGTCGTCGCTGGTTTCTCGGTAGTAGCACGGCAGGTTCGGCGAGGGCAGCGACCTCTGACTACGAACTTCCTTCCGATATTGCATCCGGTTGGAGTGTTCCGGTGGGATCATCGAACGCAGCCGCGGACGTGATTCCCGGTTTTCAATCGGCGGGTTTTACCTACGCGGCGGATCGGGCTGAGATGAGTAGGGCGGGTAGCCCGGATCGCCTGCTCGGGCTTTTCCATCTGGGAAATATGAACGTCGCCCTGGACAAGGTATCCAAAAGGCGCGGGACTACGGTCGGCAATCTCGGCGGGAAAAATCCGAACGGTAAATCGTACGTCGTAGATGACTACGGATTCGGTGATCAGCCGATGCTGGACGAGATGACCGGCAAAGCGTTGGACGTGCTCAAGAAGAACCCGAACGGGTTCACGCTGATGGTGGAGGGTGCGTCCATCGACAAACAGGCGCATGACATGGACAGCGACCGCTGGATTATGGACACCATCGAGTTCGACCGGGCGATCAAAGTCGCCCAGGATTTCGCCAATGCCAACCCGGATACGCTGATCGTCGTCACGGCGGATCATGAATGCGCCGGGGTTAATATCATCGGGGCGTCGCGACTCAGTAACGCAGAGTTGCAAGCGAAGGCGGCGAGCAACGCACAGGCGGCAGACGGTGGCAAGAACTTGCGTGCTGACGCGGTCGGAGTTTATGAATCGGCGGGTTTCCCGCAATATACCATCCTCCCGGACGGATATCCGGAAAGCACCGACCCCGATTATAAATTGCTGATCGGGTATGCCGCAGGCGCGGACCGGTACGAAAACTGGCTAACGAACCCGGCACCCAGCAAGGGCTCGACGAACGCGGCGAGCGCCGCCCTGGTGGAAGGGTACTCGGCGGGCCCGATGACGCGCGACAACGCGGGCAACTTCATGATTACCGGACATGTTCCGGGCGGTTCCGCGGTCCACACCGGGTCCGACGTGCCTTTGTCCGCCTTCGGGCGCGGTTCCAGCCTCTTCACCGGCGTGATGGATAACACGGACGTGTACTTCCGAATCATGCAGGCGATGATAGGCGGCGCTAAGTAACACAAAATGAAGGCAGGGGATTTGTCGAGAACCCATCTCGACAAATCCCCTGCCTTCGTGATTCGGACCGTTCGGCGACTAACGGTTGGCGGTCTGACGATCAGTCAGAACACCACGACCTATCATTTCACCGTCGAGCCAATAATTGTCGAAGGGAGCGTCTCCCAGCCGCAGACATGAAATGTCAACATATTCAAGCAAGCCGAGTTCGTCACGGAACTGGTACGCACTGTCTCCATCGGTGAAACACGCTAGGTACTCTTTCTCGTTCTGCCGCAAGCAGATGTACTCCCCGGTCTCGATATGTTGCAAGGCGTGGACGCTCTGAGAGACGTCTGCCATTGGTTTAATACGATGCTTCATTCGTTCCACTTCCTGCTTTAAATGTTCGGAACCGAACGGCAGGTTCTTTAGCTAATTTCCTGCACAATTCGCTCCGGTGCGTTCTCCATTGATAACGTACCCATACTAACCCCAACCGTAACGTCGGAATGCGGGATCATTCCCGTCACCCACTTTATAAACGTTTCGAGGGCAATCAAGGTTCCGTATTAGGCGATAGAATACGGCGTGAGTGAGCAAAAAACAAGTGACATACGGTCAAATCAGAAAAAAAAGTTAACCAGCATACTGATAGGGGGGAGTGTCGCAGTCGCTACGGGGGCAATGTTGATCCCCGCCGTCGTGGCGTGGGGCTTTTTGCATCCTCCACGCCGCCATCACCGTCGCAACCCGCGCACGGCGCATGGCGTGGTCTTCGAGCGGGTTCGCTTGCGTGCCGAAGACGGCGTCCGGCTTTCCGGATGGTATGTCCCCCCCCCTGACAACGTCCCGACTCGCGGTGTCGCCGTGATCTGTCATGGCTACTTCGGACACCGCGGGGAGATGCTCCCGCACCTGGGTTTTCTGCATCGCGCCGGTTACGCCGCGCTGATGTTCGACTTTCGGGCGCATGGCTGGTCCGGAGGGGGGCGCACCACCTTCGGGATTACCGAACCGCTCGATCTTTCGGCCGCGATTGACTGGGTGAAAGCGAATGCGGAACTGACCGGGCTCCCGCTCGCGGTAGTCAGCGAGAGTATGGGCGCGGCGATCACTCTCATTGTAGCGGCGGCGGATGAACGTATCGACGCCGTGGTGGCCGATTCTTCGTTCGCCCGGTTCGACGGCGCGATCGAAACGAGACTGGACTCTTTGCTCGGTAAACGGTTAGCCGGCATCCTCGCTCCCCGTGCTCAAGCCGTTGGGGAGCGGATACTCAAGCGGGTTTGTTATGACATCGCGCCGGTGGATGTTGTCGGTCAGATCGCGCCACGCCCCCTGTTTCTTCTGCAGGGCTCCGCGGATGAAGTCGTTCCACCGCGTAGCCTGGAAGAGCTACACACGGCTTCGAACCATGCGCATACACAGGTTTGGCAAATTCCCGGAGCAAGGCATGTCGAAGGGATTCATGCGCACCGCGAAGAATACGGACAACGTGTCGTCGCGTTTCTCGAAGGAGCCTTGCCAAAAATGGAGGGCTAAAGGTGGCAGAATCTCGGACCGATTCCGGCGGGGAGTGTAATCGCTTCGGAATTATTCCTTCGTGCTTGCAGGGGGGCGTTTACCGATTTGGTTCACTCGCCGATGATCTGTCGCCGCCCCGGCACAATCCCTGCCGCAACCAGGGTCTCCCAGCGCAGCACGATCAGCCCGGCAATGATCACCGCTCCTCCCGTCATTTGCGCGAAAGTGAGGGGTTCGCCGAGGACCACCCACGCGGACAGTGCGCCGAAAAGGGGAAGCAAATAGAAAACGTTGGTCGCCGCGACAGGCCCGACACGCGGCATGACTGTGTTCCATACCAGGAATCCATAGACGGACGTCGGGAGCACCGTCCACCCTAACGCCGCCCACACCTGCCACGACACGTCACCCCACGCAAAACTCGGGGCTTTCCACGCGACATACGGCAGAAACCAGAGCGTTCCGAATAACACATTGTAGATCGTCACCGTGAAAGGATTGTTTGCACGCAGGGAACGGTTCAAATAGATCATGTATAGACCCTGCACTACCGAGCGGGCGAGTGAAATTCCGTCTCCGATGAGCGATGTTCCGGAAAGATGCAGATTGCCGCCCGCCCCGGCAACGATCCCGACACCGGCCATGGCGACGAGCGCGCCGACGACCCCGGCCCGCGATAGCTTCTGTTTGTCCAGAACCGCCGCCCACAGCGCGGTAAAGAGTGGCATCGTTCCCGGACCCAGAAGAGTCATGTTCGCGACGCTGGTGTATGTGAGGGCGACCGTCAATAGCGTTTCGCTGATCACGATGGAAAATAAACCATATATCGCAAAGCGAACCAGGTCGGCGCGGTTGGGTACGCGCAGTGCGCTCGGGTCACGAACGGCGATAAAAACCAACAGTAGGGGGGCTACCAGAAGAAACCGCAGACCGTTCATCAAAACCGGGTCGAAGCCGACGCCGGTCGCGGGATGGGTGCCGACCTTGAAAGCGACCGCGTTCGCGCCCCAGATCATCACGCACGATAGCAGGAGTAGAAGCCCGAAAAAGTCGCGGCGGCGCGTTGCCGTCCCGTCCGAGACTGCCCCCCTCATGGAACTCTAACGCCCATTATCGCGACGGACTCGGGGAAGCGTGCGGCGGCCCCGTGCGCGATTTTTCCATGTTCTCGAGGAAGCGGGCGAAGTAGAACTTGCTGTCGGTCGGTCCCGGCGACGCTTCGGGGTGATACTGGATCGAAAACACGGGTAACGTTTTGTGGGACAGTCCCTCGACCGTTCCGTCATTCAGATTGATTTGTGTCACGTCCACGTCGGCGTGTGACAGCGAATCGCCGTCTAGCGCATACCCGTGATTCTGTGAGGTGATAACCACGCGTCCGGTCGGCAGGTCTTTCACCGGGTGATTCGCGCCCCGGTGTCCGAACGGCAGCTTGAAGGTTTTGCCGCCGAGTGCTTTCCCGATGAGTTGGTTGCCGAGGCAGATTCCCATCACCGGTTTTTCCGACGCCAACACGCGCCGCACGGTCTCGACCGCATAGCCTAAGTGTTCGGGGTCGCCGGGTCCGGGCGATAAAAACACGCCATCCGGGTCCGTGGCGAGCAGTTCGTCCGCGGTGGTCGTCGCCGGGAAAACGGTGGTCCGTACGCCGAGGTGGGCGAGTTCACGCAGGATGTTGTACTTGACCCCGCAGTCGAGCACGGACACCCGGTATTTGGCGTCCGATTCGTCCGGTCCCCAGAAATACGGTTCGGGCGTTGTGACACGCTTGACCCAATCCACGGAAACATACTCGTTTTGTTTGGCGCGGGCTTGCTCGACGAGCGACTCGGCGTCGATGCTGTCTCCGGTCGCGAGGACACCGGTCATTACGCCGTCGTGCCGCAACCGGCGCGTCAGGGCACGGGTATCGATACCGGTGATGCCGATGACGCCCGCATTTCTCAGGAACATCTCAAGCGACTCGCCTGCCTGCCAGTTGGAATAAACGTCGGCAAGTTCGTGAACCACAAACCCGGCAACCTGCACCCGGCGCGACTCCTCATCGCCGCCGATGATGCCATAGTTGCCGATGAGCGGGTATGTCAATGCGACGATCTGTCCGGCGTACGACGGATCGGTCAAAACTTCCTGGTAGCCGGTCATGCCGGTATTGAACACGACTTCGCCCGACGTTTCGCCGGGGGCGCCGAACGCCGTCCCGGAAAATGTCGCGCCGTCCGCGAGTGCTAAAATTGCTTTCATATAGAGTACACGATTTCCCCGCCGACCACGGTCAGCGTCGCCATCCCGCGCAGGGTTAACCCGGCGAACGGCGTGTTTTTACCTTTGGAAACGAATTTCGCGGGGTCCACCGTCCAGGAGGCGAGGGGGTCGAATACCGTTATATCGGCTACAGAACCGACGGTCAAATTCCCCCCCGGCAGATTCAGTACCCGCGCGGGCTCCGTAGACATTTTGCGTACCAGATCCCCGATCGTCAGGTGTTCCGGTTCGACGAGATATGTGATGCCGAGAGCGAGCGACGTTTCCAACCCGTGAATCCCGAACGGGGCAGAACCGAACTCGACCTGTTTCTCGTAGTCCGCGTGCGGGGCGTGGTCGGTCGCGATGCAATCTATGGTGCCATCGATCAATCCGGAAATCATGGCATCCGCGTCTTCCTGTGTTCGAAGTGGCGGGTTCATTTTCGCGTTGGTGTTGTAGCCGCGGCACGCCGCGTCGGTCAGGCACCAGTAGTGTGGCGCGGTTTCCGCCGTGACTCGTGCGCCCTGTGCCTTAAAGAAACGAATGATCTCGACCTCACGCCGGGTGGAAACGTGCAACACGTGCAGGTGCGCCCCGGTCAGGAGTGACAGCAGGCAGTTGCGCGCCACATCCATCTCGAACGCCTGCCCCGGCATACCTTTGATCCCCAAAACCGTCGCGGTGTACCCTTCGTTCATAGCGCCACCTTCGGTCAGTGAAGCGTCCTCACAGTGAGCGAGTACGGGCAGGTCCAGCATCCGCGCGTACTCCATGCCGCGCCGCATAAACTCCGCGTCCTGTATGGCGTAGGCGTCGTCGGAAACGGCGACCGCGCCGGCCTCCTTGAGATCACCCATCTCGGCCAGTTCTCTGTTGCCCATGTTTTTGGCGAGAGCACCGATCACATGAACCCGCGCCCCACGAACCGATTTCGCCTGTGCATACAGATCGCGAACAATGGGCGAGGTGTCGATGAACGGCTTCGTATTCGGCATACACGCGACTGCCGTGAAGCCGCCCGCCGCCGCGGAACCAAGTCCAGATTGGAGGTCTTCTTTATATTCCTGACCGGGGACGCGCAAATGGACGTGGATATCGATCAGTCCCGGCGCGACGACCATCCCGACGCAAGAAACAATGGTCTCGTCATGAGCGGATTCGATGCGCTCTCCCCCGGTCGAGACCGCGGCGATAACACCGTCGTGGATGCGTACGTCGCCTGAAGAGTCTATATTGTTCGCCGGATCTATCACCCGACCGCCGCGTAAAATCATTCGTATTTCCCGTGAATCAAAAGGGGCGGAAACGCCCACGGATAGAAGCAATCAAATCGGAACGCCCGTAGTCTAACACATTTTACAAAACGTGGATACTCACCATAGAAACATACCGATTTTATTCGCCACTTTGGGATAAGGTTTTCGCGATCAGTGCCGTCCACCCTGTCTGATGGCTTGCACCCAACCCCGCGCCGTTGTCGCCGTGAAAGTACTCATAGAACAAAACGAAGTCACGGAAATGCGGGTCATTCTGGAAGGCTTCGATCCCGCCGTAGGCGGCCCGTTTTCCGGTATGCTCATCTCGAAGGTATAGGTGGTTGAGACGGCGCGATAGTTCCACCGAAACATCCCAGAGTGACGCCTCGTTTCCGGAACCTGTCGGCATTTCGACCTTCAACAGATCCCCGTAAACATAGTCAAATTTTTGCAGGGATTCGATCAACAGGTAGTTGAGCGGGAACCAGATCGGACCACGCCAGTTGCTATTGCCGCCGAACAGGTTGGAGACACTTTCGGCGGGATTATATTCGACGCTGTAATCCGTACTCTCCAGATTCAACCGATAAGGGGATTGATCGTGATGCCGCGAGAGGCTACGAATCCCATACGGCGAAAGGAATTCCTGCTCATCCAGTGCGCGGCGAAGCACACGCTTCAATCGATCCGGCGCGACGAGCGAGAACAAGGCGCGGTCGTCCTTCCCACGCGTGCCAATATGGGCGACACCTTTTGCCAGTTCCGGTCGGTGTTTCAAGAACCATTCGAACCGGCGCCGAAACCCCGGTACGGAGGCGAGAGTGTCCGCGTCGAACGCTTCGACCGCAAACAGCGGCATGATGCCGACCCACGAGCGAACTTTGAGCGGCAAGAATTTCGTCCTCTGTTCCGGGCATTCGCGGGGGATGTGCAGTAGGTCGTAGTAAAAGCCGTCTTCTTCGTCCCACAGCGCGAGATGGTTCTCACCAATGGAGTTCATCGCGTAGGCGATGTAAACGTAATGTTCGGCGAACTTCGTCGCAACATCTTCGTAGTCACGGTCGACTCTGGCGAGTTCCAAAGCGATTGCCAGCATGTTCAGGCAGTACATCGCCATCCATGCCGTACCGTCGGCCTGCTCCAGAGTCCCGCCGAGTGGGAGCGGCGCGGAGCGGTCGAACACGCCGATATTATCGAGTCCTAAAAATCCACCCTCGAACACGTTGTTGTTCATCTCATCCTTTTGATTCACCCACCAGGTGAAATTGAGCAACAGTTTGTGAAAGATCCGCTTAAGAAAGTTAGTGTCGCCGGGTTCGCCGCGCTTTTTACCCTGCGCTCTGCGTTCGATCTTGTAAACGCGTAGCGCCGCCCAGGCATGGACAGGCGGGTTGACATCACCGAACGCCCATTCGTAGGCGGGTAGCTGTCCGGACGGGTGCATGTACCATTCCCGGCACAGCATCAGTAACTGGTGTTTGGCGAAGTCCGGGTCAATCTGGGCGAACGGGATCATGTGGAAAGCAAGGTCCCACGCGGCAAACCACGGGTACTCCCACTTGTCCGGCATGGAAAGCACATCGGCAACCGAGAAGGTCGTCCAGGCTTGATTACGACCCCGATTCCGCTCCTGGGGCGGTGGCGGACAGAGTGGGTCCCCGCGTAGCCATTTCGCCACATCATAATGGTAAAATTGCTTGGACCAGATTAGACCCGCGAACGCCTGCCGCTGCACGTTCCTGGCGTCGTCGGAAAGGACACCGCCTTCGGTCGGATGAGTGAAGCGCTCGTAGAACGCGTCCGCTTCGGCGATTCGGTCGGTGAAAGTCTGCGAAAAATCGTTCCCGAACAACGTACGGTCGGCATTCGCGTAAGCTTCCGTAACGTCATCCGCTTTTCGTAATCGCAGGTGCAGGGTCACGGATTGCCCCGCCGCGATGTCCGCACGGTAAGCGGCGGCTACTTTTGTGCCCTCGCCGAGTTCGTTCACCGCGTCGTTATTGCCGCCAATAATTGCCTCGTGGATGCCATCCTTGGTAAAGGGGGACGCGTTCGGCGACCGAAAAATGCGCTCGTTATTGGTCTCATTTTCGGTGAACAACAGTTGCGGCGGTCCGTCACCGGTGATCGCCTCGGCGTAAAGATGATATGTCCCGAGCCGTGTGTGCTCGGCAACTATCAGAGATGCATCCCCGAGCGGTTCCGCACGACGCAGTTTAGGTTTCGCGTGCCTGTCTTCCCAGGACCAGGTGTTTCGGAACCAGAGCGTCGGCAATAGGTGTAGCGGGGCGGATTCCGGTCCCCGATTATGCGCGGTGATCCGAATGCAAATATCGTCGGCACCCGCTTTGGCATACTCGACAAAAACATCGAAGTAGCGGTTTTCTCGGAACACGCCGGTGTCCAGAAGTTCGTACTCCCACTCCGATCGGGAACGTTTCGCGTTCCCATCGACCAAATCACTGTACGGGAACGGCGACTGCGGATATTTGTACAGAAACTTCAAGTACGAAGCGGTCGGGGTCGCGTCCAGATAATAGTAATACTCTTTGACGTCTTCCCCGTGATTCCCCTGTGTCCCCGTGAGCCCGAACATACGCTCCTTGAGTATCGGATCCACGCCGTTCCAAAGACCGACGGCAAAACACAGGTCCTGCCGGATGTCGGAGATACCGCCGAGACCGTCTTCGTTCCAGCGATAGGCGCGGCTCCGGGCGTGATCGTGTGGGAAGTAATCCCACGCGGAACCGTCCGCGCTATAATCCTCTCGCACCGTCCCCCAGGCACGCTCGGAAAGATAGGGACCCCAGAGCCGCCAGCCGTCCGGGTTATTCGCGGAGGCGGCTATACGGGCAGATTCGGCAATATTTATTTCGTCGGTCGGGTCGGAAAATGTGGTCACGAAAGAAATTGTACCCCTGTATTGTCTCGTATTGGTATCAGCCGCCGCACCTGCTACAATGCCATGCCAAAAATGACCCAGAAAAAATTACAATCGAACGCTCCTCAATACAATTCGCTCGCCAAATACGTTCCCATTCTGTTGGTGGTCTTCGCCCTCGCCCTGCGTCTGTGGGGAATCACCTGGGCGTTGCCTGATAAAACCCGGTTTTACTCGTACCATGTGGACGAATCGGTCGTCGTCGGTCACGCGCTCGACGTTAACCCGCTCGCCGGACGCCTTGACCCGAATTTCTACAACTACGGCTCGCTGACGCTGCTGCTGGACGGGCTGGTGATTCATGCGGGACGCGCCGCGGGACTGATAGACGCGAACGCCGCCGACGTCCGCCCCGGGGGGCTCGCCCTCCCGACGGCGACAGAGCTCCTAGCGGCCCGCCTACTTTCGGCGTTGCTCGGCGCGGGAACGGTGGGTTTTGTTTACGGAACCGGGCACCTATTGTACGGACGAACCGCGGGAATTCTTGCCGGTACCGCCTACGCCGTTGCGCCGCTCGCCGTCCAGCATGCCCATTTCGCTACGGTGGATGCCGGTGCAGTCTTCTGGATAGCGGGAAGCCTGTACTTCGCAGCAAGGTTCGCGAGTTTCTTGAGCCCCCCCGCCCCCACGTCTCCGGCTCCCCCAGAATTGGGGGCGCGGGGGCTCAAGAAACTCGCAAGGTTCCTTTTTCTCGCCGGTGTCTTCGCGGGACTCGCCGCCGCCGCCAAATATAACGGCGGTTTGGTGATGCTGGCGGGCATTGCCGCCTGGTGGCTGACGAAGCCGCGAAAGCCGGTTCCGCTCGCATTACTGTTGGCGGGAACAGCGCTGGGGTTTCTCGTGGGTTGCCCCGGCATCGTCTTAAACCCGTCTGCAGTGATCCGGGATGTGTCGTTCGAGGCGCAACACGTGTCTTCGGGGCACGGCGCGGTGTTCACCGACACGCTTCCGGGATTTATCTACCATATCGTCTTCAATTTGCGGTGGGGGTTGACTATGCCGCTGTTGATCGTGTGTTTGATCAGTATCGGAGTGGCGGCGGTGCGCCGACGGCCGGGAGATGCCATTCTCGCCGCGTTCGCTCTGCCGTACTACCTACTGATCGGCCTTGCCGCGGTGAAATTCTCGCGGTACACGTTGCCCCTTTTTCCGCCCCTATTTTTGCTCGTCGGAGCGGCATGGGAGGGGTGGCGCAATACGCGCACACAAACCGCTTTTCGGGCACTCGCGGTCTGTGGCGGAATCAGTGCTCTGGGATTCTCCGTCGCGCTGAATCAAACCATGGTCCGTATCGATCCGCGAGACGAAGCCGCGGCATATATTCGATCCCTGCCCACAGTCCGGAGTGTCGGGTTCGCAGCGGGTCCCTGGTATTTCTCGCCGACGTTAAACCCGTATCTCGCACACCCGTTCCCACCCGTTGTCGCGCAACTCGCGGCGCAAAATGAGCCGTTGCGTTTGATTCCTTCGGTGCGATACAACCCGGACGGTCAACCCGAGCGTGACGAGAACGGTTTTCTGCGCGCTACGGAATGGACGATCTTGCCCCAGGCTCTAGACCCGGATGCGATCACGTTCGGCGAACTGCATTACAACGACTGGCTACGAATCCGTCATGCGGATGCGGCGACGTACCTGAAGGCAACTAACAAAAGCCACCCCAATCACAAAAACTTCACGAACCCGGTGACGCTGTTTGGCTTGCCAGTCGTTCCCGTCTATGCCGTTCCGGGAGAACAATGGTTCGGGCTTCCGAGACAGGCGATGCCGCATGATATGCTGTACACGAATTCGTCGGTCAGCGTTTGGACGCGGTGACCGACGGCGTCAGGGAAAATCAAGAATATGAGTAACCTCTTGCCGCACGAGCGGATTTTAGTCGCACTGGATTACGACAATGCAGACGACGCCGTCCGTCTGTCGCACTTGCTGGCGGGGAAGATCGGCGGCGTAAAAGTCGGTTTGGAACTCGTCAACAGCGCGGGATTCGACATCTTTTCTCGTCTGGCAGATGCCGGGGCAGCCCGCATTTTTTATGACGCTAAGTTCCATGATATTCCCAACACGGTCGCCGGGGCGGTAAAGGCCGCGGCGAAGCGGGGTGTTTGGATGGTGAATGTCCACGCCGGGGGCGGCTCCGCGATGCTGAAAGCCGCGACGGACGCGGCACACTCCGGCGATCACGTGCCGTTACTGATCGGCGTCACCATCCTGACTAGTCTGGACGAAGCCGCGTTACACACCGATTTGCGTGTACCGGGAACTGTGGCCGATCAGGTGACACATCTCGCCGCGCTTTGCCAATCGGCGGGTCTGGACGGCGTGGTCGCTTCGCCGCTGGAACTCGCGGCGATTCGCCGTACCTGCGGACCCGATTTCGTAACCGTGATTCCCGGCATCCGCCCGGCGGGGGTGGCGACGCACGATCAGGCGCGGGTCGCCACCCCGGGAGCGACCATTCTGGCGGGGGCATCCTACCTTGTCATCGGGCGGGCGATTACCGGCGCGAGCGATCCGGCGGCGGCGGCGGACGCGATTTCGCAGGAAATACGATCCGTACTCTAGCGATACTTTTTCGCTCAAATGGCTTATACTAACGTCATGCGTGTTGCGATTGTTGGCGGCGGGATGGGCGGACTGACGGCAGGGCGGATTCTGCACCGGGCGGGGTGTGAGGTCACGGTTTACGAGAAATCGGACGGTATTGGGGGGCGGGTGCGCTCCGACCGGTTCCGCGGGTTCACCCTGGACAGGGGCTTTCAGGTATTTTTCGACGCATACCCGGCGGCACGGCGCCAACTCGATTATACTGATCTTAACCTGCGTTCCTTCGAACCCGGAGCGATCATTTCCTTCGCGGCAACCCGTAATATTCTGTCGGACCCGCTCAGGGATTTTCCTGCGCTTCCCGCTGCGGTACGAACGAATATCGTCAGCCTCGAAGACAAACTGCGTACCGCGCTTCTCTCCGCGGAACTGAAAAACCGCCCGACCCGTGCGATAATGCGCGATAAGGACCAGACCACCGAGGCATATCTTTTACACCGCGGCTTTTCCGGGGCGTATATCGAGCGGTTCGTACGCCCCTTTTTCGGCGGCATTTTCCTGGATCGCAGTTTGCAAACGTCGGCGAAGGCGTTCCAATTCGACTGGAAAATGCTCGCAGCGGGGAACACCGTCGTACCGGCAAGCGGTATGGGGGCCATCAGCGCCCAGTTGGGCAGGGAACTTGTCGCGGCAGATCGGATCCGACTCGAAACGCCGATACGCGAACTGATCCGCGAAAGCGACGGGGGGGTCGGGGGCGTCCGCACGGATGACGGGGAGATTTGTCACGCCGACGCGGTAGTTGTCGCTACACCCGCCCCCGAAGCTGTGCGTCTGACGGGAATGAAAATGCCGGAAGGGAGTGTCGGCACGACATGCCTCTACTTCACCGGGCCGACATCCGTTTATGACGAAAAGAAAGTCGTGCTTCATGCCAACCCCGACGCGTTCGTGAACAACGTGATCCAACTCGATAATGCCGCCCCCGAATACGCGCCGCCCGGGGCGCATCTCCTGTCGGTGACGGTTTTGGGCACGCCGGAAGGCGACGACAGCTCCCTCTATGAACGGGCTTTACGCGATCTGCGCCGGATGTGGGCGGGGGACCGCCGCGCGTTGGACGCTATCTCGCGATTATCGCCACTTGCGCTATACCGGATACCGTACGCCCAGTTCGCGCAACCCGTCGGCGTCTATGACGGCTTGCCCGACAGCATCACCGCAACGCCTGGGCTGTTTTTCGCGGGCGAGTTCACGGCGGCAAGCAGTCTCAACGCCGCGATTGCGAGCGGCGAGGCGTGCGCCAAGGAAATTCTGAAGCGGGATGGATGACTTCTGATGCGGAATCACCGCTCAGTGTCGTTCAGAATTTGACGTTCGCTGCGACGTTAGAAAAGTGGGCGACCGGTTTCCGGCAATCAGAGAGTATACTCGAAGCAAGTGTCGTCCGTGAGGGCGGCACTTTTCTTTATCAGGAGGACGAAATGCAGTATCGAAAGTTAGGGAAATACGGAGTGAAAGTCTCCGAAGTGAGTCTCGGGTCGTGGCTGACTTACGGCGGCGCGACCGAGAACGACGCGGCGAAGGCGTGTATCGAAACGGCGTACGATCTGGGGATCAATTTTTTCGACACCGCGAACGGTTACGCGCGGGGCAAGTCGGAAGAGGTCGTCGGACGGGTGCTTTCCGCTTATCCCCGAGAAAGCTACTTCCTGGCGACGAAAGTCTTTTTCCCGATGGGTGACGGTCCTAACGACCGCGGATTGTCACGCAAGCATATCTTCGAGCAGTGCCACGCGAGTTTGAAGCGCCTGGACAAGGAATACATCGATCTATATCAGTGTCACCGCTACGACGCCGACACACCGCTCGAAGAAACATTGATGGCACTCGACGATCTGGTGCGTCAGGGGAAAATCCTCTACTACGGTGTGTCGCAATGGTCGGCGGGGCAGATCGAGGATGCCGTAAAAATCGCACGCGGGCGCAATTTGCACCCGCCGGTATCCAACCAGCCAGTCTATAACGCGATCAACCGCGACCTGGAAAAAGAAGTCATGCCGGTCTGCGGGCGCGAGGGGATCGGTCTGGTGGTATATTCACCGCTCGCGCAAGGACTTTTGACCGGGAAGTATAAGCCGGGGCAACCGTTGCCGGAAGGTAGCCGTGCCGCCGATGAGAAGCAGAATATGTTTCTCAATGGCGGGAAACTGGACGACGACATTCTGGAAAAAGTACAGAAGTTGGTGCCTGTCGCTGAACGACACGGCATCACTCTCAGCCAACTCGCGCTGGCATGGTGCCTCCGCAAACCCGAAGTGTCGAGCGTGATCATTGGCGCGTCCAAGCCCTCGCAGATCGAGGACAACGCGGGTGCGTCGGGCGTAACACTTTCGACCGACGATATAACCGCGATTGATTCCGCGCTCGCATAACGCATGAACATAGGGAGCGTAAAAAATATGCTCCCTTTGTAAAGGTTTTGTTCACGGTGAGACACTAATCGGATGGATACCCCGTTAAAGGAGAAGTTCGCCGATGAATCGCTTTGCCGTAGGGACTGTAGTCACGGTCGCTGCCCTCGCCGGGGGCAGCTGGTTACTCGGGCGTGCACCCGTACCGATAGTAGTCGCCGCCGCCGAGAAAAAGGAAAAACCAGTGCCAAAAGTACTGACTAAAGCCGAACACGCCGAGTACCGCATGGCGATCGAACGCACCGGAAATATGGTAAACGATTCGGTGCAACAGGGTCTCGCCCGCAAGCAGGGGCTCGATATACTCAATGTCACCTGGGAGGATACCGGACGGTACAAAGGTTCGTCGGTAGGTCCCAACATCAGTGATATGACCATCCAGGTCTTTTCTCGCGACACCGCGGAAAAAATGTCGGTGACCTGTATGCCGGTGATCCGCAAGCCGAACTTCGCCGACGAGACGTGTGATCTGGACCCGAAAACTTTCACCCTGTTGATCGGGAATGCAAAAGGGAAGGATCTGCGCCGGATTTCGCTCCATGATTTTCTCCAGTCGCCTATGCAGTACCTTTCAAAACCCGACTCCTGGGCGGGGCGGGAATCGAAGACACTTCTCGCCCCGCTACGCGACAGTAAGGTGCTGGTTTCCGCGCAAGCCTGCTTTCTGCCGATCCCGAAAGGGGGACTGGCAACATTCAACCCGGTGCTATTCAACTATCAGTCCAGCAAGGAGAATCCAGCGGTGTTGACGATTTTGGCGACGCGGGAAGGAACCTCCGCGACCGTGATCGACAATTCCCGCGATACCTTCGAGACGGGGGCGGTCTGGGGGCAACGCCTCTTCCACAACGCGAATGGCGAACGTGCGAGTTTGACCGGGCAACGGGAGTCGGACTTCAAAGCCGGTGATGCGTCCGCACCGGGCGTCGGGACTCCCGACGCCCGAAAGCCAGAGTCAGGATTAAATATGGTACTACTCATACAAGTGCCGCTGAAACATAAGGAAATAGCTGGCGGCTTCGGCGCCGATGACCTGGCAATGAGCATGGCCCCGTCTTCTAAATCTGCGTCGCGCAGTAGCAACGTGGAAAACGCCGTGATCGGTCATGGGGAACACGAAGGTCCGTTCACCGAGGTGGATAACCTGCCCATCGAACGCGACCCCCGTTTCCCTGTCCGTGTGACAGTGCAGTTTTACAAAGCGACGGATAACGGGGTTGCCAGCGAAGGAGACTTGAGGGCGATTCGCGATCAGATCGATCGCGTCTACAACCAGAGCGATTACGTCGGGAGTCTGGTGACACAAGGCACGACCGGTCGAATCACCGAGTATGAAGGGGCGAAGGTCCAACCCGCCTCGTGGTGGGAATCTTTTTGGCGCAAACAGGAAGGGGAGACCGGAAAATCCCGTGAACAAATCCGTAGCGAGTTGCGGGAACTACTCGGGAAGGATTACGAGCGTGAGCCAGTCACGGCGATGTACCTGCGGGACTGATTGCGCAAACAGTGATCCGCGAAAGCGGACACAGGGCCAACAAAAAGGGGCAGCTTCCACGCCGCCCCTTTTTGATGTTCCCGATTACCGCTCGATGTAGCCGCCAAGGGGCTGATCGGCCGGGGCTGGCGCGTCCGAAACGGGCGGGGCAATGCTCGGTACGGGGGCGGGAGTCGGCGCCGCGAGGCTGGGAGCCGCTTGTGGCACCGGTTGGACGTACCCCTGGACCGGGGCAGGTTCCACCGCGGGAGCCGGTTGAACGGGGACGGGGACCGGGACATATTCGCGCACGACCGTCGGCGATGCGGACGGGGCTGGCGAAGCCATCACGGTTCGCGTTATGACCTGGGGCTGGGACGCCGATGCCGTTGTGTCGGTGTCCTTGTTACGGTTTGCCGCCCAGATCGATCCGAACAAGAGCGATGCGCCCAGTATGCTGGCGAGAAGCCAAAATCCAAATTTGCTGTTGTTCGCGTCGCGCTTTGCTTCGACCGCTTCGTTTTGCGCGTAAATTTTATTGAATCGTGCGGATTCCGCTTCGCGCTGCAGGTTAATGTTGCCGCGTGCTATCGCGTCTGCGCGGGCACGCTCTTGTTCGGCTTCGACAGCCATTCCGACGGCAACATCCTCGGCAATCGCTTCGTTGAGTCGGGCATTCTGCGCACTCAGTTTTGCTTCGCGCTCGGCGGGTGTTTCATACTGTTCGGCCATTTGGTGAGTACTCCTGGGAAAAGTGCGCGAACTTGACGTCGCGCCGTTTGGTTGTATCTCCGATATTTACCCGCCTGTAGCCGCAGTCAAACTATTGCCCCCTCCCACGCGGCAATCGTTCGGGTCGCTCCGCCACGATGTACGTTAAAACCGCGAGCGCGGCGACGCACCGCTTGAATTCTTTCGGGTCGATCTTATCCATCGTATCGGCGGGCGTATGGTGAATCTGCCAGTACATCGTCATGTCGTTGGTCAGTTCGCCGCCGGGCACGCCGCTCGAAAGTAGAGGCGAAATGTCCGCGCCGCCTCCGCCGATTTCGATATCCGTGGCGCCAGTTTCTTTCAAAAGATCAGCCAGGAGGGGTTGGAGAATGGAAACAGTTCCGGCATCGAGCGAGAACCCGAGCGGCTTGCCGACGCCGCTGTCTGACTCCAAGGCGAACACATGATCGGGTATTTCGGCGGCGTGTGCTTTCGCATAACCCGTTCCGCCCCGCAGACCGTTCTCCTCGTTCGTGAACAAAACAACGCGCACGGTGCGGCGCGGGCGAACGTTGAGCATTTTCAGCAGTCGGACCGCTTCCCATACGGCCATACAACCGCCCCCATCGTCGTTGGAACCGGTGCCGACATCCCACGAATCGAGGTGCCCGCCGACGACGACTATCTCGTTCGGCTTTTCGCGCCCGCGCCATTCGGCGACCACGTTCGCGCTGGGAACATCGGAAAGTGTCTTCGCTTCCATTTTCAACGTAACGACTGGGTGTTCCCCCCGCAGTTGCATCCGAGCCAACGCTTCGGCGTCCTCGGCGGTGATCGCGGCGGACGGTATCTTCGGCGTCTTGTCGTCGTAGCGCATCCCCCCGGTGTGCGGTGTCTGCAAACTACGGGTGCCTACGGAGCGGGTCAAAGACGCCACCGCACCCCATTTGGCCGCCCGGACCGCACCACCTGTCCGGTAGCGCACCGTTTCGCCGTATTGCGTGAATGGCACGTTGTAGCAAACGATCTTGCCTTTGATTTCGCCGTCCGCGCCGCGTTTATCGAGTTCGGCGAAGTCCGACACGGTGACGACTTCGGCGGTGATTCCGCGCTTCCCGGTGCCGATACTCCCGCCCAGCCCGAGCATGATTAGGGACCGCTTTGTCGGCGAAACGAGTTCCGCGCTTTCTTTGCCCCGCACCCACCGGGGTACCATCACTGTCTCGGTATGCACATTCTCCAGTCCGTCGGCGGTCATTTCTTTTTTCGCCCATTCGATCGCCTGATCCAATTGCGCAGAACCGGAGATCCGATTTCCGATGCGATCCGAAAGGTACGCCAACCGGTCATAAGCAACGGACGATTTCATAGCCGATTCGATCAAGGTATCTGTAGTGTGACGGTAGACGTCGGCGTTCGGCGTCTGCGCCACCACTGGCACGGCAACAAGGGCGAGCGAAAGAAACGCGGCGAAAAGAAAGCGAGGATTCATGCCGCTCTAATGCGACACCTGAACCCGTCTTTCCTGCTCAAGCCTCGCAGCACCAGGGCTATCGCATTTTCCACAAAGATCCGCTCACACCTCTCCCATTCATCGAAACAAGGCGGGCAATTGTCTCAACTAACGTAAGAGCACTGTCGCGCCGCGACCCTTCCGTGTCCATCGCGTTGTTTCAACATCCTATTGCGGTACAATCGGAGATACGATGCTTCTTGAAACCCCGCGTTTGTTCCTCCCCATGCTTTCCGACAACTTCGGGCGGCGCGTCGAATACCTTCGTATTTCTCTGACGGACCGCTGCAATTTACGTTGCGTCTACTGCATGCCGGAAGAAGGAGTGCCGTATGAAAACCTGGACAACGTTCTATCATTCGACGAAATCGAGCGGATCGTACGGGTCCTCGCGGGTGTCGGCCTGAAGAAAATACGTCTCACCGGGGGAGAGCCGCTCGTACGCAAGAACGTCCCGGACCTTTTCGCCCGATTGCACGCAATACCGGGAGTGCGCGAAGTGACGTTGACTACCAACGGCATCCTTTTTCCCCGTGATGCACAGGCACTGAAAGACGCCGGGATGCGGCGCGTCAATATCAGTATGGATACGCTCAAGCCGGAACGTTTCGTCGAAATCGCCCGACGGCCCGAATATGCCCGCGCCCATGCCGGCATCGAGTCCGCGCTTGCGATGGGCTTCGACCCGATCAAACTGAACTGTGTCGTCATGCGGGGCGTCAACGACGATGAGATAAACGACTTCGCCCGCGTCACGGTGGAAACTCCGTTGCATGTGCGATTTCTGGAATACATGCCGATCGGGATGGTTACGCCACCCGCGTGGCGAGCCCGATACGTCTCGAATGAAGAGGTCTTGACCCGACTCGAAGATCAGTGGGGGGCACTGGAGCCGATCGATAGTGATGCCGCCTCGACATCGCGCACATTCCGTATCCGCGGGGCGCGCGGGACGGTCGGCGTGATCAACCCGATCTCGCACCGGTTCTGCGAAGGATGTAACCGTTTACGTCTTTCCGCGAACGGCAAACTGATTCCTTGCCTTGCCGATAACTACGAATATGACCTGATGACGCCGTTACGCACCGATTGTACCGATGCGCAGATTATCGGGCATGTACGGAACGCCCTGACACACAAGCCGGAACAATCGGACTTCGAGGGCAGATTATCCAA
>JACMMA010000507.1 GCA_014379275.1 Armatimonadota bacterium
ATCCCGCGTCGGTATTGCTTGTTGGCGTTGTCGACCTTCTCCTCGGTTTCCCGCAGAATCAGGGCGCGGCTTTCGGGCGATTGCATGTCGGTCATCGCGAACGTGATGCCCGCCTTCGCCGCCCATTTGAAGCCCTGCGCCTTCATGTCGTCGAGGAACGTGATAACCGCCTCGGTCCCCGCCGCCGCAAATACTTCGGCGATCAGACGAGTCAGTTGCTTCTTACCGAACGCTTCGTTCTTGTAGCGGAGCATTTCCGGCACGATCTCATTGAATATGATACGTCCCGCCGTGATCGCCATCGGCTTCTCGCCCTCACGGGGACGGATCGTCAGGTACTCGTGCAGGTCCAGCTGACCCGATTCATACGCGAGGATCGCGTCGTCCGCCGAGGAGAAACGATGCTTGGTGCCGATGGTGAACGGCTTGAACGCCTCCGGGTTCGCTTTGAGTTCGGCGATCATTTCCGGACGGAGCGGTTGCCCCGGTTCCACGACGATCTCGCCGGTGTCGACGCGGATCACGCTCGAAACCACGACGCGGCCGAGATCCTCGTCGCCCAGAATCCGCTTTTCACCGGTGTAGGAAACGATGCCTTCCGCCGTCACGGCGTCCGACTTGTCCATCGTCAGGTAGTAGTTCCCGAGAACGATGTCCTGTTGCGGCGACACGATCGGCGAACCGTCCGCGGGCGAGAACAGGTTGTGCGTCGCCAGCATCAGCACGCGGGCTTCGGCTTGCGCCGTCGCCGACAGCGGGATATGCACCGCCATCTGGTCCCCGTCGAAGTCGGCGTTGAACGCCTTACAAACGAGCGGGTGCAACTGGATCGCCTTGCCGTCCACGAGGCGCGGCTCGAACGCCTGGATGCCGAGGCGGTGCAGGGTCGGGGCGCGGTTCAGCAGAACCGGGTGCTCCTTGATGACCTCTTCCAGCGCGTCCCAGACTTCCGGGCGCATCTTGTCGATCATGCGCTTCGCGGTCTTGATGTTCGACGTATACTGTCGCTCGACCAGCGTCTTCATCACGAACGGCTTGAACAACTCCAGCGCCATCTCTTTCGGCAAACCGCACTCGTGCAACTTCAAGTGCGGACCGACGACGATCACCGAGCGACCGGAATAGTCCACGCGCTTGCCGAGGAGGTTCTTGCGGAAGCGACCTTCCTTGCCCTTGAGCATGTCGGAGAGCGACTTGAGCGGGCGACCGTTGGAACCCGTTACCGGGCGGGTGCGGCGTCCGTTGTCGATCAGCGCGTCCACCGCTTCCTGAAGCAGTCGCTTTTCGTGGTTAACGATAGACTCCGGGGCACGAATCTCCTGGATCTTCTTCAGGCGGTTGTTGCGGTTGATGATCCGGCGATACAGGTCGTTTAAGTCCGACGTCGCGAAACGTCCGCCGTCCAGTTGCACCATCGGGCGCAGTTCGGGCGAGATGACCGGCACCGCGTCCAGAATCATCCATTCCGGGCGTGCCTTGGAATCCACGAACGCGTTGACGACTTCGATCCGCTTGATGGCGCGAAGTTTCTTCGGTCCCTGCGTC
>JACMMA010000508.1 GCA_014379275.1 Armatimonadota bacterium
CGCAAGGCGGGCAAAGCCTTCCGCTTACCCTGACACGGATGACGAAGGAAGCGGTCGTGGTCCGCCCACAAACGCCGAAACCGCCGTTTCCCTACCAAACGGAGGAAGTCGCTTATGCGAATCCGAAAGCGATGGGGGTTAGTATCGCCGGAACACTGAGCGTACCAGCGGGCGCGGGACCGTTCCCCGTGGTCTTGTTCATCACCGGATCGGGACCGCAGGACCGGGACGAGACAATCATGGAACACAAGCCGTTCGCGGTGATCGCCGATTACCTGGCGCGGCGCGGGATCGCATCGCTTCGTGTAGACGACCGGAGCGTCGGAAAATCTACCGGCGACCTCGCGAAGGCGACGAGTGCCGATTTCGCGGAGGACGCGCGCGCCGGGGTGGCGTTTTTGAAAGGGCGAGCCGAAGTAAACGCGAAGCAGGTCGGGCTACTCGGACACAGCGAGGGCGGACTCATCGCGCCCATGATTGCGTCAAACAATCCCGATATCGCCTTCGTCGTGCTCTTGGCGGGACCCGGTGCTTCTGGCAAAGAGATCATCCTGGAACAACAAAAAGCAGTGGTAACAGCCATGGGTGCACCCGAGGCAATGTTGGCGGAGAACCAGCGCTTCTCGAAGGCAGTTATCGCTATCATCGAACAAGATAAAGACCCGGTTGCGGCACGGAAAAAGATAAACGCTTTCATCGCGAAGGAAGTCGTAGCAGTGCCGGTTGCCCAACGTAAGGCTGTCACCAGGCAGTTACAGAACGGCTTCTTGCCCTGGACGGAACCGTGGTTCACGTATTTCATGCGGTACGAGCCCGCGCCTGTGCTACAATCGGTGTCATGTCCGGTACTCGCCCTGAACGGTTCACTCGACCTGCAAGTCCTGCCGAAACAGAACCTCCCCCTCCTCGAAGCCGCTCTGCAGAAGGGGAACAACAAGGACGTGACCGTGAAGGAACTACCGGGACTCAACCATCTATTCCAGCATGCGAAGACCGGATCACCGATGGAATACGCGACGATCACGGAAACGTTCGCTCCCGAAGCACTGGCGATAATCGGCGACTGGATAGCGGAACGGACGAAACCGGTAGCCGTGCCGTAAACGCCTGGGGCGAACCGCGTGAGCCGAACCCGGTCGCGCGCATCATCGCGGTCCGCACGGCACAGGTCGGCGGCGGGGCGGGTCTCCTGCTCGCCGCGCTCGCCACAATCTGTCCACCGTCGGTAATCGTGCCGCTCGCCGTCGCGGGAGGCGTCGGGGTGGCAGGGGGTTTGTCCGCCTATTTCGCACGCACCTTTAGCCCGCGCACTATCTTTTCAGGGTGTCCGCTCCTGACACGCTTGCCGCGATCCGGTGGAAACGCCGTCGCACTGACATTCGACGACGGACCACACCGCGACACTACGCCGCGAATTCTGGATGCTCTCGCCGCCGCCGACGCCCGCGCGACGTTTTTCGTCGTCGGAGAACGGGCGACGCAGTACCCGGAGATCGTCCGGCGCATAGTGCGCGAAGGTCATACAATCGGGATACATGGTCTGCAGCACCGGACGATGGTGTTGCAAAGCGAATCGGAAATCGAGCGCGGGTTAGAGGAAGCCTTGATGCGAATCGAGCAGGCGGCAGGAGAGAAGCTACCCCGCCCTCTTTTGCTCCGCCCGCCCTACGGCTTCAGGACACGAACGCTTGCCCGGACGGCGCAACGGCTCGGCTTCGTTACCGTCGCCTGGTCTCTCGACCCGCGCGATTACGATCCGACCGATACCGAAACCCTCACGGCGAA
>JACMMA010000509.1 GCA_014379275.1 Armatimonadota bacterium
AGCGGCACGAAATCGCCGTGTTTCGCCTCGCTCATCGCATCCTGCACTGCGCCGATGACGCGGACGATGTGCGCCAGGAAACTTTCGTCCGTGTCTTCGCCTCGCTCCCACGGTTTCGGAAAGATGCCTCGTTCAAAACCTACGCCCTGGCGATATGCTCGAACCTGTGCCGGGATCGCCTGCGCTCCGATAAGCGGCGTCCCGAATCGCTATACGGTCTCGCGCCCGGCGAGCATGTCGGGGACGTTTTCAGCGATCCGGCGAAGTGTGTCGAGCGCAATGCGGACCGGGACCGCGTCCGTGCCGTTATCGCCTCGCTTTCGCCCGTCAACCGCGAAACGCTCCATTTACGCTACGTGGAAGACTTGCCGACAGAGGACATGGCCCGCGTCGTCGGTTGCTCGCGCCTCGCGGTGCCGGTACGGCTGTTCCGCGCCCGCAAAGCTTTCGAGAAGGCATACAACGCCCACGTCAACCAGGAAGATGGAAAATTGGTATGAGTTTATTCAATAAGCCACAAAACCCAGATAACACCCCCTCCGAAGAGCGACTCCGGGAATGGGGGGACGCGGAACGCACCGTTCCGCCGATACGCCGGGGGCGGTTCGCCAACGTCTCCGACCGCCTGACACGGGGCGCGACGGACG
The DNA here is from genome assembly GCA_014379275.1 of Armatimonadota bacterium. Lineage (GTDB taxonomy): Bacteria > Armatimonadota > Armatimonadia > Armatimonadales > Armatimonadaceae > JACMIU01. The sequence goes on from JACMMA010000509.1 coordinate 648, forward strand.
CGACATCCCCGCAAACTTTCCGGTGCCGACCGGCATTTGTGATCGGTGGCGTGTCAATCATCGCCGCTACCGTTGCTTTCGCCTCCTTCCCCGAGCCCGAACCTCGAAAAGACTTGCTGGCGGCAGCAGTGTCGGAGACTTCTACCACGCGTTCTTTGCCCAGCGCAAAGCGTCGTGCCAAAGTCACGCAAAAAACAGCCGATGCGTGGCCGAAGTTTAGACTTATCCGATACGAAGGCGGGCTTGCAATGCGGGTCGATCCCGTTTTCATTGACGCTAGAACATACGGTGCCAGCATGGGCAGACGACACTCGGCGGCGGTCCCTTTCGTGGCCACCATTCGGAACGATGGCGCGGCGTTCGCCGGGCGGATAAGCGTCTCAGTCGGCTCCTTAGAAAACCCGGAACGATCTTATACGTATCCAGTCTCGGTTCCGGGCCATGCCACCCTGCAAACCACGGTGTACCCCGAACTCTCTCCCTATAACAACCAACAGTTTTACAACATTCGGTTGATCACCCCGACACGCACCCTGTCGCTCGATTCCGGCTCGGCAATTTCTAACGGCACGAACAATAATCGGCCTCATCCTGACAGCGACATCAATCAGGCGGTAGCGATTCTGGACAACCGTCTTGGTGTGCTTTCGCCGCGCCGTAGCAAAGAATCCCTCCGAACTGTCCCTCCCACTTACCAAACCCTGCACGGCAAGCCGCAGAACGCCCCGGACCGGGCTATCGGCTACGACGCGATAGATGTTTTGATACTGGGACATGGTTGCGAGGAGATGAAGCCCTCGCAGTGGGTGGCGATTCGGGAATGGGTAAAGGACGGTGGATCCCTGGTGTTGCTCGGCGGTTCACCGGAAATGCGCCGTGTATTGGCGACGCCCGCCGCACTATCCTTATCGCCCGCCGAACAGTTCGCCGCCGAAACGCGCACAACTCCGCCGCAGTTGAAGGTGACTTACTTCGACATAGACCCGATTCGAAACGGCTATTTCGATTACGACCGCGATATTACGCTCCTGTTCCCGAGCACCCTGTCGACTATCACGCGGGCGAAAGCGGATGCGAAGATTATCTTCCGATCGCCGGTGCGGGGCAGAGCGCAGTGGGCGACTATCGGGGCGCGGCGCACGCTCGGTGCCGGAAGCGTTGCGTTCTACGGCTTTGACCCGACGAGTCC
>JACMMA010000510.1 GCA_014379275.1 Armatimonadota bacterium
CGCGACAACCGTGATCGGGGGCGAGCCGGCATCGAGTTGCCGCAACTCCGTTTTATCCTGTTCGGAGGAAACAACGATTTGCCCGAAGGAACGGTACACGCGCGGTTCGTAGGTTCGCAACTTGCTCCACTCCGCCCAGGAAAGAAGGCGCGACGACAGCGTGGCGTCGCTACGCTGCATCATCTGTTTGCGAAGCGCGGTAATACAATCCACCGCATCGAAAACGACCGGCAGTGGCGCGAGTGCCGGGGCGAAGTGGGCGGCGCGTAGGTGCTCGACATGCGCGACAGCGAAGGTATCGGTTGCCACCAGTTCTCGCAGCTTGGATTCCATCGCTTCCGAGTAACAGTATGCCGCCCAGAGAGGGGTCGGCGCGGGAAGGGCGCACAGGGCTTGCCATGCGCCCCGTGTGCGGGAGTGCGGCACGATATGCAACGCGTCACAAAGGGCACGCAGTCCGGCGAGCGCGTCTTCGTCGGCGAACTCGTCGGCAAGCGCGGCGACCGTGACCCGGTGTCCGGCTTGCGCGAGGGCGCGGATGATCTGATAGGGGCGTACTCGGATCGGCGAGGGAACATACGGGAGCACATAAAGTATTCTCATGATTTCGCTTCGGTTCCCAGCACCCGTTCATACACCGCGCGGAGCCGTTCGCCGACCACATCCCACGTATATCTGTTTTCCACCAGGGCGCGACCGTTCGCGCCGAGACGGTCGGCAAAGCTCCGGTCGTCCAGGACGCGGCACACGGCGTCGGCGAACGCGCGGGGCGTGTCGGCGATCAGGATATTCTCGCCGTGTGTCACCGCGATGCCTTCCGCCCCGACGGTGGTCGATACCACCGGCAAACCCATCGAAAGCGCGTTGAGAATCTTGACGCGCACACCGGAGCCGGAACGTAGCGGGACGACAAAAACGCCGCACTCCCTGGCATACGGACGGACGTCGGGAACGGTTCCGGTGACGACGAGACTCGGGTCGCGTTTGCCCAGCGCGATGATCTTCTGCACGGGGTTCGCTCCCACGACCGAAACGCGTACGTCCCGGTTTTTCGCGCGCACGAGCGGTAGAATCTCGGAAACGAACCATTGGATTGCGTCCACGTTGGGAAGCCAGGACATCGTACCGATGGAAAGAATCGCACGGGCGTCCGGGTTGCGTTCCGCGACCGCGAAATAGTCGGTGTCCACGCCGATAGGTACGGTTTCGACTTTGCCGGCGAGGTCCGGCGCGAGGGATAGGAACGCGTCGCGGTCCGCGTCGGACACGGCGAGCGTCGCGTCGGCGCGACGCATCGCGGCGACCTCTAAGTCACGTAGTTTGCGCCACTCCATCCCGGCGTACCAGCGCAGGAGCGGGTTCGCGCCGGGCGTTTCCGCGATCCGCCGGATGATGCGATGTTCGACGTTGTGCTGGTCGAGGATGACTTTAATCTTTCGGCGGTTATTGCCGACATAGCGCGCCATTTGCAGGTGATCTATGTGAATTACCGCGGATGCGTGAGAGTGATCCCGCCGCAAGCCGTCCATCCGATACCCCCCGGTGGCGCAGTATAGCTCAAGCATCAGTTCGGATACCGAGTCGCGCTCGACAATGAACGACTCGCCGAATAAAAGTGACCGAATTACCTGTACGGCGTTCGACCACGCCGAGCGGCGCAGATTAAAACACTCTACACCGCCCGTACAAAACGGCTCCAGATGCCGGGCCTGTTCGCGTTCCTCTTCCCGCCGAATCAGGGCGAACAAAGTCACGTCGTTCCGCTGCGACAGCGCGCGCAGGGTGTGGTAAGACTTGATCTGCCCGCCGCCGGTGAGCGGCCATGGCAGTAAGTGCGCTAAAAAGAGGATTCTGGGACGGGGCATTGTATTTATACAAACCGCGGATTGGGAATAGTCGCGCGCACCGGATTCCGAAAAATTCATTCCCACGTACTACGGCAAAAAGCATTCATTCAGATCAGGCAACGGAACCGAAATAACCGTTTGCTGGTATAATAGTGTACAGGAAATCAATTATGGCAAACCCCGCATTCAACGAAAATACATACGAAAAATTCGCGCAGGATGGTTACATGGCACCGGAAGCCGGTGGCGGCTATGCACAGGCGCAGGCGGTGCCGCAACAAGCCCAGGTGATGACCGTCGAGGGCACGATCAACAAAACCCTGATCCTGTTCGCCTTGATGCTCGCCGGAGCAGCGTTCACCTGGACGGCACTCCTCAGCGGAGGCGCGGCGTTCGCTTTCCCGCTCGCGATCGGCGGTGCCATCGGGGCGTTCATCGTCGGGCTGGTGACGTGCTTCCGACCGAA
>JACMMA010000511.1 GCA_014379275.1 Armatimonadota bacterium
GGGACGAACCGGGGGAAGTGTCCGGGGGGATGGTTTGTGGACCTCGCCTTGTCCGGGGGCGGCGCAGTAATGGATCACACGGTCCATGTCACCGACCTGCTCCGGGTTCTTTTGCATTCGGAAGTGTCCTGCGTGTTTTGCGAAGCCGACAGCAGAATGGTCCCCGGCGATTTCGACGATACCGGGATCGTGACGCTGGAGTTCGAATCCGGCGCGTTTGCAACGATCGACTGTTCGTGGTCCCGCCCCCGGCAAACGTTCCCGACCTGGGGCGACGTGACGATGGCGGTGCAGGGAACAAAGGCGACGGTCGAAATGGATATGTTCGCGCAGTCCGCGACGCTATATAGCGAATCGTCGGCGAAGATAGGCTACGTCGGGTATGGGTCGGGGATCGATACCGGCCTTGTCGCGGCGTTCGTTCACGCCGTAACCACGGGCGAGGTCATCGGAATCGCGACCGGCGAGGACGGATTACGAGCGGTGGAAGTCGCCACAGCGGCGTACGAGTCGGCGCGGACGCACCAACCCGTCCCCTTAAAGCGGATATAATCGGTTCATGAGACCGACGGTGACGGACGCGTTATTTTTAGGATTGTTGAAGTCGATATTAGGCGAAGACGGCCTGCGTTATTCGGACGCGCAAAAGGTGGTCTACGCCTCGGACGCTTACACCCTGGAGAAATCGCTACCGGGAATCGTCGCGTTGCCGCGCACCACGCGGGAGGTGTCGGAACTACTCCGCGCGTGTCATGAGCATAAGGTGCCGGTCGTACCACGCGGGGCCGGTACCGGACTCGCGGGTGGTTCGACGGCGGGCGGTGATGCGATCCTTCTGTGTCTCTCGCGAATGAACCAGATATTGTCCGTTGACCTGCCGAACCGACGACTCCGGGCGCAAGCGGGGGCGATCAACATCAATCTCACGAAAGCCGTCGCGAGCGAAGGATACCAGTTCGCACCGGATCCCTCGTCGCAAGGTGCCTCCACCATCGGCGGCAACATCGCCAATAACGCGGGCGGACCGCACACGCTAAAATATGGCGTCACTGTGAATCATATCCTGTCGCTACAGGTCGTCTTGCCCGACGGGGAAGTGATGGAACTTTCCACGGAAGACTCCGGCTATGATCTGGTCGGACTGGTTACCGGCTCGGAAGGTACGCTCGCCGTAGTGACCGAAGCGACGGTCAAACTGGTGAAAACTCCGGATTCCGTGCGAACGTTGCTCGTGGTTTGCGACACGATTGACGATGCGACCGCGATGATTTCCGCGATTATCGCTGCCGGGATCCTCCCCGCCGCGCTGGAGATGATCGACAAAACAATCCTGCAAGCCGTCGAAGCCGCGTATAAACTGGGACTGCCGACCGACGCGGAAGCGGTACTTCTGATCGAGGTAGATGGGGTCGAAGCGGGGATTGACCGGCAAGCCGGTAAGATTTCCGCCATCTGTCAGGCATTGGGGGCGTTGCGCATCGAAGCGGCGAAAGATGCCGCCGACCGTGCCCGCCTTTGGACCGCACGCAAAAAGTCGGTCGGAACGCTTGGTCGCCTTACACCCTCGCATTGCACCCAGGACGGCGTCGTGCCGCGTACGAAACTGCCGCAGATCCTGCGCGAAATCGCCGCGATCGGAATAAAGTACCGGTTGCGCATCGCCAACGTGTTTCACGCGGGGGACGGCAACCTGCACCCGGTCGTACTTTTCGACGAACGTGACCCGGAGGAAGTGAAGCGCGTTATCGCGGCGGGCGGCGAGATTCTTCGGGCGTGTGTGAACGCCGGAGGAGCATTGACCGGGGAGCACGGCATCGGCATCGAGAAGCGCGACTTTTTGGACCTGGTGTTTTCGCCGGACGATTTAGACGCCATGGCAAAGGTGCGCGGGGCGTTCAACCCCGATGGGTTGTTGAATCCTGGCAAGCTACTGCCCTTCGGGGGGACGTGTTGCCCGCAATTGCACCAGCCTGAGACCGAAGCGATGCTCCGACTGACGAAGACCCGCGCGGCGGCGGTGTAAAAAATATTTCCTTCCCCCGGAAACGAAACTATTGCCGACAAACGTAGTCTTAATTGTGGGATGCTTTCGGAGGGGCAAAGGGGAATGTTACACGGGGAGTATGAGAAACTTCGGCAAACGCTTCAAATCGGTTTACGGGCAGTGGGTTTGGATCGCATTGTGGAGATAGACGGACCGAACCGTTTGGGTGGATTTCGGTTGGGAGATGGGGATCACTGTGTTGCACTTTCGCTCGTGCCGCCTCGCAAACGTGAGGACCGTGACGCCGGGCGGTGCTGGTGGGTATCGGCGTGGATGCCCATCGCGGACGGCTACGAATCACTTCTGTCGCCGGAGCTTTTGCCGGTTCCACACCGGCGCGAAGTGATGCTGAAAAAACCGCTCGCTTACGAGGATGCCGTGGTTGCGGCAGTGCAGTTGTTCGCCGAGCTACGGGTCCGTTCCGCATTTCTGGCAACCACCAATCCGCTGGAGTCGGAAACCACACGACCGACGATCTCGCCAAGCCGCGCGGTTGCGACATCGCCGAACATCTTTCGCACGGCACCGAACCGACCGGAGCGCGAATCGGCAGATTCGGTTCGACCGTAGCGTCGGCGTTCGACCGCCGGAGTAGGGGACAATGTCGTCGACGCGTTGTCCCTACGCATTTACTCTTGACAAATCACAAGGACCTGTTGTATAACCTTTTGTTAAACCAAAGGCTTGGTTAGGTTACATTGATGGTAACTAACCCTTTGGTAATCGCGTATTCAAAGAAACATCCGTGGATAGTTTGTCACGGAGAGAATCAAACTGTGAGAAAAGCACCGACGCTAAAAGATGTTGCCTCCCTTGCCGGGGTGAGTCCATATACCGTATCCGCTGTCATCAATGGGGCGCGTTCCAACACGCAAGTTTCCGAGGCGACACGGTTGCGAATTTTTGCTTCCGCCGAGAAGGTGAACTATCACCCGAACGCGGTAGCCCGTAGCCTTGCCTCCCGCAGAACCTACTGCCTCGGGGTGCAGTTCGGAATTCTGGAACCCACTGAAGCAATCGGGAACGCCTACGCGACCGCTTTGCTACAAGGCATCATGGGTGCGGCCGCGATTCACCGTTACAACGTGCTGCTTTTTACTGAAACGTGGGTGAATGCCCGCCAATCTGCGCCGGCATTTCGGGACCGGCGGACCGATGGGGTGATTCTGGTTGCGCCACTGACGGACACGGACATGTTACCGGCCTTGTCCGCGTTACCGCTGCCCCTTGTCGCGGTGTCGCCGAATCCGTCGCAATGCCCTGCCCATACCCCGTCCGTGGACGTGGACAACTCACAGGGCATCATGCTAGCTGTCCGGCACCTCGCGGGATTGGGACACACCCGAATCGCCCATGTCACCGGTAATGCAAACGTCGCCAGCGTGATCGAACGGCGGCAGGCGTTTCTGGAGACGGTCAGGAAATGTGACCTGCCCGCGACACCGGACGAGTATTTGGTAACGGCGACGTACGACGCCGCAACGATCCCGGAGATTTTGCCCGCGTTGATGGCATTACCCGTCCCCCCGACCGCGATTGTTGCCGGCAACGATAACATCGCGTTTGCGATCATTGCCGCGTGCCGGGCGCTGAACGTCCGCGTGCCCGAGGAGTTATCGGTGGTCGGATTCGACGATACGCCGTCCGCACGGGAGATTACCCCCGCGCTGACGACGATCCGGCAACCGTTGCAAGAGATCGGCGCGGAGGCGGTTCGCCTTTTACTCGGAGAAATCAATAGTAATCTAGGAACAGGTACGGACGAAGAAAGGATGCATTTGCCGACTCGCTTGCGACCGCAATTAATTTTGCGTGAATCTACCGCCACCTACCGCGTATAGATTTCCCGCGCGTGGCATACAAGTTGCAATTGAAACTGACGGTGGGTGAATTTTCGCGCCCGCCTGTTGATTCGGCGAAAAAATCCGATAATATGCATGCGGCCGCAATTCAGCCATGGCGCATCGAATGTTCGGACACATAGTGGTTCAGTAAACGCAATGTACTGGCTGGAAAAAGGACTCCATAAGTTGCAGGTCTGCCTTAGAAGGATACAGAAAAATGCGAGTTATATTGAAGCCTGTGGGTCTGGTGTGTGTGCTGGTCGCGTTTGTCGCGCTAACATTTCTTGCCGTCAGGCAATCCCGCATGGTGGACGGAAAAAAAGAACAAACCGTGACTTCTGCGCCGGGTACACAGAGTGTTGGTGCTGACCTCGTGAACGCCGGGTTTGAAGAGAAATATGTTCCTGTCCAGCCGTTCTCCCAGGAAGGCGTCGTGTCCGGCGTCGTTGCGGCACCCTGGGTGGATGATTCGAGTTGGGCGCAGGTCGTTGTGGACTATTCGCAAGATAGCGATAATCCGCACGAGGGTAAATCCTGTCAGAAGGTTGTGGTAACGGAAGTATCTACCGTCAAGGAGGCACGTGTGCAGTTCGTTCAGGAGTTGAACCTTGCCCTGAATAAATCGCACCGAGCATCCTGTTGGATCCGGGCGGATCGAACCACCGAAATTGATATCGCATTGCGCCAGAAACCGTGGCCCTATCGGTACTATGGGGTGAACAAAGTGAAAATCGGAAATCAGTGGAAAAAAATTGAGGTGTCCGGTACGCCGAGTCTGGCGGGCACGACATTTCTCATGTTGAAGATCAGTAAACCTGTAACATTCTGGGTGGACGACGCAAAAGTTTCGCAGTAAATACTCAAGACGTTCTCGATGGGGAACATGTAGCAGCATTCCGAGCCGCAAGTCAGTAACCAAGCGGGTGCATAGAAAGAAAATTCAATGACGTTACCAACATATCAACGAAATCAAGGCCGGGTCAAGTCCGGTTTCACTCTGATCGAGCTACTCGTTGTGATAGCTATTATAGCCATCCTCGCCGCGATCCTTTTCCCGGTATTCGCGCAAGCTCGTGAGAAGGCGCGCCAAATCTCCTGCTTATCAAACCAAAAGCAGATCGGGATCGCGATGATGATGTACGTTCAGGACTACGACGAGACGTATCCTACGACATA
>JACMMA010000512.1 GCA_014379275.1 Armatimonadota bacterium
CGTCGCCGCCCTGCTCGGGGTCGTGACGCTGTCCGGTTGCCACGTGGATATGTGGATCCAGCCGAAGGCGAAGCCGTACTACCAGTCGGACTTCTTCTCCGACGGGCAGGCATCGCGCCCGCTCGTCGAAGGCGCGGTCCCGCAAGGGACGCTCCGGTTACGCGACGCGTACCACACTGGCTACGACGCACCCGGCGCTACCGGCGCGGCTACGGGCACCTCGGCACAAGGCGCGGCGGCAGGGGCGGAGCAGAACGCTAGTCCTACCGGCACGTCGCAGGGCGCGACGCCGACCGGCGGGATGCGTACGGGGCAGGGACCACGGCTGACAAAGACGATCCCGGCGGAAGCGGTGCGATCGTTCGCGTCGCCGAAGGAGATGCTTCTGCGCGGACAGGAACAGTACAACGTGTACTGCCAGCCCTGCCACGGCAAGACCGGCAACGGCAACGGCATGATCATGCAGCGCGGCGTCGGCTACTGGCAGAAACTGGCGGCGTCGTACCACACGAAGCGCATCCGCGAGATCGAGGACGGGCACATCTACGACGTGATCACCAACGGCTACGGCGTGATGTACGGCTACTCCTCGCGCATCCAGGACGTGAACGACCGCTGGGCGATTGTCGCGTACACCCGCGCTCTGCAACGGGCACAGGCCGGGGTGCCCGCGACACCGGAACTCGAAAGCAAGATCCGGGCGAGCACGGTCGAGGCACCGACGGAAGAATCCGCCGACACGCGCAAGGGCGAAACGATGCGCGACAAGGGCAGTGATTACAAAGGCAACGTCAAAGCCGAAGCGGACCCGAAACCGGCGGAGGGACCGAACCAATAATGGCAGCAGATATTTACAAGGAACCCGCCACCGATAAGCGTGGATCCATCTTCGGCGACGTCGAAAAGGTAGCCGGATTCTTTAGAACGGCGGGCATCGTCGGCGCGGTCGGCTTGATTGTCGCCGGGGTGCTCGGCGGCGCAAAAACGGCGAACAGCGTTTCCGGCTGGAACCTCGTGTTCCAGTCATACACCTTCGGCTATATTTTCTGGCTGATGTTCTCCCTCGGTTGTCTCGGAGTCCAGATTCTCGCCAGCATGCTCCGCGCTACCTGGGCGATCGCGATCCTGCGCGTCGCGGAAGCGGGCGCATCCAACCTGCGCTACCTGTTCTTTCTCGGGCTGCCGCTGATCGCCTCGATGTTCTTCGGGGAGCAACTCGGGTTCCACCTGTATCACTGGACCTCGCCGGAAGCGAAACTCGACCCGATACTGGTCTTCAAGTCGCCGTACCTGAATAGCTGGGCGGTGTTGGCACGTTACGCGCTGTTTTTCGGAATCTGGATCTACTACTATACGTATCTCGCCGAGGGCAAGAACGGCACGCATAATCAGGACCGTATACTGGATCAGAAGGCGGCGAACGATCTGGCGCAAAACCGTGTAAACGTCGCCGCGCCGGGGTTCGTCGTGTTCGGCATCACGATCACGTTCTTCTTCACCGACCTGGTGATGAGTCTGGACCCGCACTGGTTCTCGACCATCTACGGCGTCTGGTGGGGCATGGTCGGCGTGTCTTCGGCGATCGCGCTCGGCGTGATCTTCCTGACGTCGTTCCATGACCGCAGGCCGTACGACACGATCGTGACGCCCGGTCTGACCAAAGACCTCGGTAACATGATGTTCGGCATGACGATGCTGTGGGGGTACTTCTCCATATCGCAGGCGCTCATTTACTGGTCGGGGAACCTTCCGGAATACGTGACGTTCTATTACGCACGGTTCAAGGGACCGATGGCGTTTCTCGGATTCGCGATCGTGATGGGGCAGTTCTTCACGCCGTTCCTGCTCCTCCTTTCGGGGCGCACGAAGCGAACACCGCGCTACCTTTGCACCGTGGCTATCGTGATCATCACGGTCCGTATTTTCGACATCTGGTACCAGATCATTCCGTTCTTCAATCGCTCGCTGACCGACGTTCTGGCGATAACGGTTGACCTGGCGGCATGGGCAGTCGTGGGAGGCGTCTGGGTCACCCTGTTCGCGTCGCACTACCGACGGTCGGTGCCGGTGGTCTCGTATGACACCCGGCTACAGGAAGCGAAGCTGGACGCGCATCATTAGGAAGTGCCCCTTCCCCTGCGGAGCGGGGGAGGGGGTGCTCTGGAATAACCAAAATGGCAAACGAACACGATAACCACAATCACGGATATGAAATAGACCGCGTTCCGCCGGACCTGCTCGGGCAGATGGGCTACGAAACGCGCGATGTCGGTCCCACGGCGATTTTGCGGTGGGTCGGGGGTTTGTTTGTTTTCATCGGTATCGTCTCGGTCGGGACGCTGGCGCTGATGAATAGCTTCATCCCGGAGACCGGGCGCGTCGCCTACGAGTCGGAGATTTTCCGTACCACGCCGATCCGCAATGTTCCGCCGCAACCGCAGCTACAAACCTTGCCCAAGCGCGATATGATTATGTATCGGCGCGACGAACGGCGGGTCCTCGACGGCTACAGTGCGACGACCGAAGGGCGCGTTTCCGTCCCGATCAGCGAGACGATCGACGCCATCGCATCGGAGGGGATCGCTGGCGTGAAAACCGCCGCGCCGAAACCAGCCACCGACGCGTACCCCGGTTCCGGCAAGTACGTCAGCGATGAGTCGACCGGCGCGGCTGAAGCCCCCGAAACCAGCGACGGCGCGGAAGCGCAAACCGCGACCCCCGGCTCGGGGCGCGCGACCGATATTTTAACGGAAGAGCGCAAAAACGTGCCGAATGAAGCGCACGAACAGGGCGGACATGGCACTGAGAACTAGAAAGTGCTGGTGATTTGAAATGTGCAGGAGTATGACACGATTTAACACGGGGATGATGGCGGTCGCGGCGGCAACACTCGCGGCAGTACCGGCGTTCGCCCAGGTCGGCGCGACGGGACGGCAACAGGATCCCGCGCCGAGTCTGACCAACCCGTACACGCCGCCCAGAGCCACCGGCATCAACGCGGCGACCGACGTCAAGTTCGACCAGAAGCTGGACTCACAGATAACGCTCGGAAACACGTTCCGCGACGAGTCGGGCGCGACGGTCGAGCTGAAAAAGTATTTCAATACCGGCAAGCCGGTCGTTCTGGTAATGCCGTTCTATAAGTGTCCCGGCATCTGCTCGGCGATGCTCGATGGCGTGCTGAAAACTGTCGCCGATAAGCGCAACAAGTTCAAGATCGGGCGCGACTACCAGGTCGTGTCCGTAAGCATCGCACCGAAAGAAACGCCGGAACTGGCGACCGCGAAAAAGCAAGAGTACCTTTCCCTGCTCGGTGTACCGGGCGCGGAAACCGGATGGCACTTCCTGACCGGCGACGAAGCGAATATCCGTAAGCTAGCCGACGAGATTGGTTATAAGTACAAATACGATCCCAAGTCCGACAACTACGCCCATGCGAGCGGTATAGTAGTAGCGACACCCGATGGCCATGTTTCACGCTACTTTTATGGCGTTGAATACCCGGCGGGACAGATGAAATTGGCACTGACCGAAGCGAGTCAGGGCAAGATCGGCTCCGTCGTAGACCAGGTAATTTTGTTCTGCTACCACTATGACCCGCAGACCGGGACATACGGGTTGGCGATTTTCCGGGTTTTGCAGGTCGCGGGATTCTCCACGGTCTTCCTGCTCGGATTGTTTGTTGTTCCGGCGATCATCAAGGACGCGAAGGCACCGAAACTGATGCCCACCGTCGCCGCGTCGGATGTTGTGAAAGAGGATAAAGCGTAACGTATGGGCGAGCAATCCACCACATTCGGGTCGACACCGTTTCTTCCGGTCGCGGCTTCCACCTATGCCGAGGACGTAGACAAACTGTTCTGGGCGCTGACCGCGCTCACGGTTTTGTTTACGGTGCTGGTTTTCTCCGTCGGCATCGGTCTCGCGACGTACTACCGGCGCGGCAACAAGGTGGACCGCTCGCGCCCGGTCGGTCATAACACCCTTCTGGAGGTCGGCTGGAGTCTGCCCCCGTTGCTGCTCGGTCTCGGGGTCTTCTTCTGGTCGGCCAAGGTGTACACACAGGTATACACCGTTCCGAAAAATGCCAAAGAAGTTTTCGTGATCGGCAAGCAGTGGATGTGGCACCTGCAACACACGAACGGCATCCGGGAAAACAACGAGCTTCATATCCCGGTCGGCGAGCCGGTCAAGATCGTGATGATCTCGCAGGACGTGATTCACGCGTTCTATGTGCCTGCGTTCCGATTGCAGCGCATGACCCAGCCGGGACAGTACACGACGTTCTGGTTCACGCCGACCAAAGTCGGTAAGTACCACCTCTACTGCAATATGTATTGTGGCACCCAGCACAGCGAGATGGGCGGCTGGGTGTATGTGCAAAGCCGGAGCGATTACCAGAAGTGGGTCGCGTCCGCAGTACAGCCGGTGGCAACCGGCGGCTACCCCGACAAAATCGGCGGGCTGACGGCGGGTCAGCGTGGCGCAGCGTTGTACGAGAAGTACCAGTGCGCGTCGTGCCACTCATCGGAAGCGGTGCAACGAGGGCGTGGTCCGTCGCTGGTCGGTCTGTTCGGCAAAACGCGGCAACTGGCGAACGGTAAGAAAGTCGTCGCGGACGATGGTTACCTGCGCAATGTGCTA
>JACMMA010000513.1 GCA_014379275.1 Armatimonadota bacterium
ACACTCGTTTTGCTCCGATTCGGGCAGTCGCCATTTCGCCAGTTCCCGGCCGACATGACCCGGGATGCGACTCACCAATGTTTCGAGCAGTTGCCAGGCGGCGTTTTTGTCGCCGCGCCGGTCGTACTCGCGCACGAAGTAAACGAGAGTTTCCTCTTTGGGGCGTAGCGGATCTTTGCCATCGTAGGTCGCAGTGAGTGCCGAGCGCCGTCCTGCGTCAGTCATCCCACCCAGACGCGTGATCTGCGCAACCACAGTCCCTTCACGTGTGTAGGCTTCCCCGGAGTCTTTACGGCTCCGTGTGAGGGGACGCGCGACGTGCCACGGCAGACTACTCCTGGGAGAGGCGGTGGGGGGAGAGGACGGGACGGAATGCATTTCGGTCATCGCACTCATTTTATCATCGGAACGGTGCCGATTCTGTTTCCGCCTATCGGATATGGAACGTCTTGCGAGAGCCAGCATCCCTCGATGACTCAGTATTAACAGGCAAAGTATAACGTATAGCGAACCTATCTATTTTCTTATACTTTTGTATAGTAACAAAATAGCATTAGGCACACTTCTTGCAACATCCTTTTGCGCCTCTCAAAATTGATGGAACCATATTAAGCTTACTTGGTTTTATCCGTTATAATTCACTGACGAAACATACCCAGTATCCGCAAGGATTTAGAATCGAAGAATGTCGCATGCACCGTGTTCCCCCCGGGCGAACCGCACTGATTATAGGTTTATGGATAGTTACATTAGGGATCGGTTTTACTGCTCTGTGGCGGCACAGTGGCACTGCCGGCGCGTCTCCCGTTATCCTCGCCGAAAGTACGCGTGAGGGTGATCTATTGTTTGATTCGGGAGTGGTTAACTCCAGGGGTCAGCAAAATGAACCGCTTCTGCTACTCTTCGCGCATCCCCACTGCCCCTGCACCGCGGCATCTCTCAACGAACTAAATCGTGCCCTGGCATCTGCCGCGTCCGCGAAAAAGGGTGGTGTGCCTGCCCGTGTCGTGGTTGTCTTCGTCGTGCCGCCGGATGCCCCGCCCCGTTGGGAGCGCACGGCACTTTGGGAACAGGTGGGCAAAATGCCCGGCGTCCGGGTGTGTGCCGACAAGGACGGCGTGCTGGCACGTCGCTTTGACGCGCGCACCTCCGGTCAGATGTTTTTATACGACAAAAATAACCGGCTAGTTTTTGAAGGCGGAATTACCGACGGCCGTGGTCACGAAGGCAGGAACGCCGGGAGTGACGCCGTCACGACACTATTGGGGAAGGCGTACGATTCTCCCCCGACGCCCCCCGTAGTGCGCCATACGCCTGTATTCGGATGCGCCTTGTTGTAACCATATAACTCACACGTGAAATCACAGATAGTTTGACAAGAAAGGTTTGGTAATGGCAGTACACACAAACACGAACGGCGGCTTTGCCGCGCCCGTTCAGGCGGTAAAACCGCCTTCCTCACAGAATGGGTTGTCCGTCGGACCGGTGACAGAGAAGGGAAAAGCGTGGGCAAAAGAAGAGTTCGGGCGCACTCGGATCAAGAATTACGAGCGAACGGACCGAATGTTCGCGTGGCTTCTGGGGGTTGAGTGGATTGCCGCTATACTGGCGGCGGTATTCATCTCGCCGCGCACATGGGACGGGTTGCAGAGTTCGCAGCACCCCCATGTCACTCTAGCCGTTCTGCTCGGGTTTGCGATTATCGCCGTGCCGATTGCGCTGGTCTTTCTGCAACCCGGGAAACAGATCACCCGGCACGCTGTGGCCGTCGGACAAATGCTGATGTCCGGCCTGTTGATCCATGTTACGGGCGGGCGCCTCGAAACGCACTTCCATGTATTCGGTTCACTTGCTTTTATGGCTTTTTACCGTGACTGGCGTGTCTTAATAACTGCGTCAGCGGTCACAGCTGTGGATCACGTGCTGCGTGGTTTCTTTATGCCGCAGTCTATTTATGGTACGGGCGTAGTAGAAGCTACCCGTTCTTTCGAACACGCGGGGTGGGTTGTGTTCGAGGTTGTCTTTCTTTCTCTGGCGGCGGCACAGAGTGCGCGTGAGATGCGTGACATAGCGGACCGGCAGAGCGCGATGCTGGAAGCCCGCGACGACGCACAGAAGGCGACGAGTCAGGCGGAATCCAGTGCCGAGCGGTTCCAATCCCTCTCGTCCTCGTCCCCGGTCGGCGTCATGCATGCCGATGCGACAGGGGCATGGCTTTATGCGAACCCGCGCTGGAGCGGGATCAGCGGGATGACCGAGGAAGCCAGCCTCGGGAACGGTTGGTTGGGAGCGATACACGAAGGGGAACGCGCCGAAACAAGCCGTGCATGGAGCGACGCGGTGCGGCAGGGAAGCGCGTTCGCCCCGCGCGAAATGCGCGTCGCCCGGCAAGACGGATTGCTGCTGTGGGTTCGCCTGCAAGCAACGCCGTTGAAGAACGCGGATGGTTCGCTGATGGGTTACGTCGGCACCGCGGAGGACGTGACCGAGCGGCGACAATGGCTCGACGCCCTGCACAAAGACAAGGAAATGGCCGAAGAAGCGAACCGCTCTAAGTCCCAGTTCCTTGCCAACATGAGCCATGAGCTACGAACTCCGCTCAACGCTATCATCGGGTTCTCCGAAATTTTACAGGACAAAACGTTCGGTCCACTAGCCAATAAGCAAGAACGTTACGTCACGAACATTCTGAACGGCGGGCGACATCTGCTCGTTTTGATCAACAATATTCTTGACCTCGCCAAAATCGAAGCGGGGCGGATGGAACTGGATTACGAGACGTTTGCTCCCAGCAAAGTGCTACAAGAAGTAACCGATATTACCCGGCCGCTGGCAAGCCAGAAGAGCATCATGCTGACGCTCAACGCGCCACTGATGATGCCATTGCTGACCGCTGATCTAGCAAAATTCAAGCAGGTGTTGCTGAACCTGCTGTCCAACGCGATCAAGTTCACTCCCGAAGGCGGACGGGTTACGCTCACCGTGAGCGTCGGACCGGACACGGACACGTTGAACATCTCGGTATCCGACACGGGGATCGGGATCGCTCCCGAGGACCAGGAGCGCATTTTCGGGGAATTCGAACAAGTAGACTCTTCCTATTCGCGCCAGCAGCAAGGGACGGGACTCGGCCTCGCCCTGACGCGGCAGTTCATCCGCATGCACGGAGGGGATATTCATGTGCAGAGCGGAGGGGAGGGATCCGGTTCTACATTCGTAGTGATCATGCCGATGGTTCCCCCGGTAGGAACGATAGTTTCGGAAACAGCTCCCGTGGAAGTCATAGACATTTCCACCACACGGACAGCGACCATTAGCCCCGCGAACAGCGAACTGGTGTATGCCGCCAGCTCGCTGACCCAGCAAGTTACTTCGGAAGGTTCCGAGCCGCTGATTCTGGTTGTCGAGGATGACCCTAGCTCTGCCGAACTCATCGAGCATTACCTGGTGAGTGAAGGGTACCGCGTTGTGATCGCCGGGGACGGTGAGGAGGCGATCGCCAAAGCGCAACAATTGCTTCCGTCAGCAATCACTCTGGACGTATTGCTGCCGGGCATGGACGGTTGGGAAGTGTTGAGCGAACTCAAGCAGAAGACGAGCACGAGTCGTATCCCGGTGATCATGATTTCGATCACCCCCGACAAAGTCCTTGCGGAACAACTGGGAGCTATAGAGTGTCTGACCAAGCCGGTTGATCGCGACCGACTAACAAACACCCTAGCAATGCTTCAACCCGACAACAGCAACCGCGTTTCCGTTCTGGTAATCGACGACGATCCGCGCACTCTGGAAATGGTCGCCGACATCCTGAATCTACGTGGTTTCCGCGCCCTGGTTGCGAAGGGCGGGCGAGAAGGCATCGAGACGGCAATCCTGCAACGGCCAGATCTGATCGTACTCGACTTGATGATGCCCGAGGTTTCCGGCTTCGAAGTGGTACGTGCCTTGCAAGACCATTCGGAAGCACGTCGCATCCCCGTGGTTGTCTACACGGCAAACGAAGTCAATAACGAAGCGCGGCAAAAACTGGCGCAACAACAGGTACGTGCCATCGTGTCCAAACGCGGTAAAGCCGACCTGCTACGCGAATTAGAGCAGATCGCCGTACGCGAACGCGAATCTATCGCCGTTGACGAACGCGGTACCGGGGCGGAAAGTATCGCTACGCGCGAATCACTGGTAGGGGCACGGTAAGGAGAAAACGAGATGTCAACTAAAGCAACTGTTTTGGTGGTGGAAGATAACCCTATCAATATGGAGTTGGTTTGCGACCTGCTGGAAAGTGACGGATACCCTGTCCTGAGTGCGGAGAATGCGGAAGAAGGTATTGTTCTTGCCCGGCAGAATCTGCCGGGATTGATTCTCATGGACATTGCCCTGCCGGGGATGGACGGCTTGAGCGCGACCGCGGCGCTCAAGCGCGACCCGGTGACCCGCATGATCCCGGTGATCGCCCTGACTGCTCACGCCATGAAGGGAGATGCGGATCGCGCGATTGCCATCGGTTGTGCCGCCTATATCACCAAACCGATAGAAACGCGCTCCTTTCTGCAAACGCTGGCCAAGTGTCTGCAGGGAGACAAGCCCGGGGCTTATCCCGAACCCAGTGTTCCGGTGCCTGCATCCGCGGCGAAAATCAGCCCGGTCATGCCGCAGATCAAAGCGCGTACGTTCTCCTGGTCGGGGGGGGTGGCGAAGAACACCGCGTCCCGACCGTCCGCGGCTGCTCCCCGGCGGGCAACGCCGCTGATACTGGTCGCCCACCCTGCCGGCGACCTGCGCCGCGGGCTGGAGGATCTGATACTCGGACTCGGCTACGACGTTTGCGTTGTGGATACGAAGGCCGGTCTGGTAAGCACGTTACCGATCAAGGAACCGGATATCGTCTTGCTGTCACCGGTTCTGTCCGATAGCACGGGGGCCGATGTCATGAAGTCGGTGCGCTCGCTGCAAAGTCCGACACTTGCGGATGTACCGGTTCTGGTCATTGACGCGCCGGAGGGAGGGCGGGACGAACCCCTCCGAGCCGTCGAGTCGGGCGCGAACGATTACATCGCCCGCCCGATCAATCAGGTTGAACTCCGTATCCGAATCGGAGCGTTGTTACAACTGGGGGGGGCGCGGGAATCCGCGCGAAACGCGAAGGACGAAGCACGCCAATCCCGCATAGGCATGACCGAGTCCGAGCAGAAAACGAAACGTGCCCAGATTGATACCCTGGGACGGCTCGCGCAACTGGCGGAGTGCCGCGAACCAGGCGATCTGGGCGAACTACACTTACAATGCGTGAGCCAGTATTGCGCGTTGATCGCGCAGTCGTTAGACCTGCCCGCCGCGGAAGTGGAGGCGATAATTCACGCCAGTGCCGTGCATGATATCGGACTACTTTTCGTGCCGGAAAGGATCGTCCGCAAAAAGCGTCCGTCCCGCGCCGACCGCGTTATGATTCATGAGCACACGACGCGTGGTGCGAATTTCCTCGCCGAGGCGACCGGCGACCTGATGGGTGTAGCCGAGATCATCGCCCGGTCGCACCACGAGCGGTTTGGCGGGGGCGGCTACCCACACGGGCTGGTCGGCGAGGAGATTCCGCTTTACGGACGTATTTGCGCGGTGGCGGACACCTTCGATACGTTTGTGCGGCAACGTCCCGAAGCGGACTTCGCGGAGGCACTAACGGTTCTTGCGGAAAGCGAAGGAATTGTACTGGACCCGGCACTGGTCGCTATATTCTTCCGCAAGTCGGAACGAGCGAGGCTTATTTTCGAGCGGGCACGCCAGAGAAGGTTGAGTGCGAAGGCGGAAGATTCATCGGGCAGTTCCGCTCCCGAAGCGATCGAAAAACTGTCCACACCAAAAGCGACTTCCGTATAACCGGCGGAAGACGACGTATTATAGCCATGAGGGATTTCTCTCGTGGCTTTTCTTTTTCTGATTTTGGGCCCGCACTATTGTGATGACATTCGCCAGACGGATGGCTGCGAGCACCGGGTACCGGGCCACTTTCCGCCCCGGGTACCCCGACCGGCAGTCGTTTCTTACGCAGACTTTGTCATAGCCGCCTCAAGGTGGGCTATAATGACGGAAACACCGTCACAATGTTTGAAGCAAAACCGTTCTACCAGCATCCAACTGAAGCGGTATACGACCTCATAGATGGAATTATAACTTTCATGTCACACAAACCACGCATCTCTTCTGCCGCGTCGCGGCTCCTTACCTTCTCTGCCGCTGTCGGGTTTTATGCCGTCGCCGCGATCTCTGGTTGTGGCGGCAGCGGGGGCGGCACGACAACCGGCGGCACCCCCTCACCGTCTCCCTCGGTCCCTATCGGCGACCCTGGACGCGGCGGTGCGCTATCGGAC
>JACMMA010000076.1 GCA_014379275.1 Armatimonadota bacterium
CCGGGGAACGGTATCGCGGATCACGGTTTCTTCGGCGCGGCGAATGCGGCGAGTTGCGCCGCCCAGTACGGTTCTTCCGGCAGGGTGTCCCACGGGTTGGGCAGGGTGTCGGGCGTGACGAAGACCCACCCGGCGTTGCGCTTTTTAGTGAGTTGGACGGCGTTTTTCATCGCGTTCTCATCCGGCGCGGCGTAGATCAGGTGCCAGAAGCGCTTCGCCGGAAACGTACGGACCCACGCGGCATCGGGGGCGCGCTTGATATAGGCGTCGTAGTTGCTCTCGAACGTGACGACGATGTCGGCGACGTTCATATACCCTTTGGTCACGGGCGTTCCGGGGTTGACAATGACAAGTCCCTTGGCATCCGAGGCACGGGCTAAACGGCGGCACTTGGCGTAGTACGCCAGCCCCTTGTCGTCGTTGGTGACCTCGTCGAAAAAGATGCCGCTCACCGCGTACCACTGGTAATATCGCTCGATTTCCGCCCGGACCTCGGCTATGGGACGCTTTCCGTAACTGGTATGGACGTACCCGAGCACCTTGACGCCCTGCGCCCGCGCGGTCTTGATCTGGGCGACGTAGTCTTCCCGCGCCGCATCGCCGGGACCGCTGTTCGGGTTCATGATTGCGATCATACCCGTGTTCGCCGCCGCCGTCCCCATCTGCTCCCAGAGCGGTCCCGGCGCGAAGTAGGCGGGAACGACCATACCCTGATCTTTAGGACCGGGTTTCTGTGCCAACGAGGGAAGCGCGGCGAGGGTCAGGAGTAAACCTAACATACTAGCTATCAAGTGTTTTTGATATTTGTTGTCTTGCAATGTTCGTTTCCTTGGATTTGTTAGGAGTCGTGCGCCCGCCTCGTTTTTTCTCCCTCCCCCCGCCCCCTCCCTCATCGGAATGAGAGAGGGGGAGCCGGAAGTGGGATACGCGGTTAATGTCTCATCTCCGGTGCATCTGCTCCCCCTCTCTCATTCCGATGAGGGAGGGGGCGGGGGGAGGGAGAAAAACTGTTGTTAATCGTTAATCGTTGATCATCACGGCGACCGGCTGCCCCAATTCGGCGGACCGATACGCGGCGAGGGCGACCTGTAGCGCACGTAAACCGTCCTCGCCCGTCGCCAGATCGTCCGCTTCCTCGCCAGCCGCGAGTCGCAGGAAGTCCGCGACGAGTCCGGCGTCAGTCCCGCTACCCCAGTTCGACCAGGCGATGCGGCCCGCCGTGTCGTCATAATGCACGATGTTTTGCGCGAACAGGTCCACGTCCAGAACGCCGCCGGTGCCGACGACCTGTAGCGTCACGTCACCCCACGTCGGGTAGGTTTTGGGGCGCGACCAGCTCGTGTCGACTGTGGCGAAAACGCCGCCCTCGTAGCCGATAGTCAGGAACCCCGTGTCTTCCCAGTCCTTCCCGTGAAAACCGTTTCCCGTCTCGGCGAATACCTCGGTCGCCTCGCGCCCCAGCAGAAGCCGGTTCAGGTCGGCGACATGCACCGTGTGGTCGATCACGGCACCGCCCCCCGAAAGCGACGGGGTCGTGAACCACTCGGCGGAAGGCAGCGAGCCGCGATTGGTCCCCCGGATCGCCAGCACCTCGCCGACCGCCCCCGACTGTACCTGCTCACGAAGCCGACGGAACGCGGGCGAGTAGCGGCAGGGAAACGCGGTCGCAAGCCGCACGCCCTGCGCGGCACAGACGGCGATCATGGCGCGGGCGTCCTCGGCGGTGGTCGCGAGCGGCTTCTCGCACAGGATCGCCTTCACCCCCGCCCGTGCCGCCGTTTCGACCAGTTCCCGGTGGCGGGCGTTCTCGCTCGTGACAATCACGCCGTCCAAACCGGTGTTCAACAGGGCGGCGGTGGAAGGATAATACACCGTGCCGAACCGATCCGCCGTGGCGATACCCCGCGCCGCGTCCGCGTCCGCGATCCCGATCAATGAGGCGTCGGAGTGGTTTGTCAGTGCCTGTGCATACGACAGGGCGTGCGGGTGGGCGACGGAAAGAATGCCTATTTTGATTGTCATTAGAGGGTCACCGCCTTTCCGGTTTCGATAGACTCCAACGCCGCCAGCGCGATGCGGGTCGCCTCGCGGGCGTCCTCCAGCGTCACCGGGGGCGTCTCGTTGTTTTGCAGAGCCTTTACGAAGGCGGCTATCTCCAGATAGTATGGGTCGTCGACCGGAGCCATCGGGCTTTCCGGCACTGCCACACCGCCCGCCCCGCCCTGGGAGCGCAGGGACGCCACTATCGGCGCACTCCGCGACGAGTCGTGTTCGATCATCCCGGCGTCGCCTGCGATCTCCATCGTCGTGTGGAACCCGCCCGGATGCGCCCACGACCCCGTGACATGCGCGACCGCCCCGGACGCGAAGCGGAGCGTGACCAGCGCGTAGTCGAGAATCCCGGCGTATTTGGTCTGGTTGAACAAGCCTTTCCCGTACACCCGCGTGACCGGACCGAGCGTCCAGCGGAGCCAGTCGAAGTCGTGCAGGATCATGTCCAGCACCAGTCCGCCGCTTTGCGCGGGATCGGCGTACCAGTTCGGACGCCCCCCGAGCTCGGGCAAGCCTGCCATACGCGCGGTGCGTGCGGCGACCGGTCGCCCGATCCCGCCCGCGTCCACGATCCGTTTCGCTTCGGCATACTCCGGGAAGTAGCGCAAAACATGCCCCGACATCGCCGGGACGCCCGCGCGTTCCACGGCGGCTATCATCGCATCGCAGTCCGCGAGCGAACGTGCCATCGGCTTTTCGACGAAGATCGCCTTACCCGCCGCCGCCGCCCGCTCCACGTACTCCCGGTGGAATGGTGTGGGCGTACAAACGTCAACGATGTCGGGGCGTGCTTTCGCCAGCAACGTTTCCCAGTCGCCGAACGCCGGTCCGGCGGCGTGTGCCGCGTCGCGGCGCGGGTCGAGAACGCCGACCAGTTCCGCCCCCGGCACGGCGTTCCAGTGCCCCGCGTGAACGCTCCCCATGGTCCCGGCTCCGATCAGAGCCACCCGATAACTCATTCGTTCGTTCCTTTCGCGAGTGCTCCCGCGTTCGTTTGTCGTAAGTACAGAACCTTCGTTTCCTGCGGGGCGAGGGTCAGCTTGACCGGTATCGTCGCGCCCGTCGCTCCTGCCGTCACGTCCTGCCCCACCAAAATGTCGCGCACGGCGATCTTCGTACCGCGCTTCGCCGGGTCCCCGAAGAATCGGGCGGCGTCCACGGTCACGGTCACCTCGGCGGGCGTGTTCCCGGAGTTGAGCACCGTGATATACTCCCGCCCGAACCGCTCCAGCCACACGTCGGGACGGTCGGACCGTGCCCACGTCACCGGCTCCCATCCGGCGGCGGACAGTCGTTTGATCACGGGAATATACTTCTGAAACAGCGGACGGTCGCGGTTATACAGTTTCGCGTCCTCCCAGTACGGATGGTCCGCCGCGTTGACACTGAACATGCTCGGGTAGATGCCGTAAAAGGCGCACCGCTCGAAGTAACGCGCGATCCCGTCTTTGTCCACTTTGTTGAAGTCGGTGTTCCGCAGGAGCAGATACGGCTTGTGATACGACATCGTGCGGCGCAGGTTCATCACGGCGTCGGTTTCCGGCGACCACGCCCCCGTTTCGGTGAACATGTTCGTCTCGGTGCCCATCACATCCAGCAAAGACGCGAACGCCGCGAACCGCCACGGGACCGAGTTCGCCATCAGCAGGGCACCGTTCCGGTGCAGATCGCGCGACAGTGCCGCCGTCGATTCATACACGGAAAACCACGTCGGAAGCGTCGGGCGGAACCTCCCCGGCGCGAAACACAGCGGCACGGTGGACGCGCGCAGACTCTCGGGGCGGTAATCCAGCACGTCCGCCCACGCTTCCAGCGAGTCCAGATACTCTCCGTCGGTCTGGTCCGGCTTGCCGGGGACGGGCATCGCGGCATCGTTGAGCCGCGCCTTCGTCCACAGCCCGGAGGTCTGCCCCATGCGCGGGTTCGGATTCAGCACCCAGACCGCGCCGTCACACCACGGGGCGTCTCGGAACGCCACATTGAGCCGCCCCGACGCGTCCCGGCTACCCGAGGACAGAACCGCTTGCGCCTGCTGGCTCGCGACG
>JACMMA010000514.1 GCA_014379275.1 Armatimonadota bacterium
AGGCACTTGCTAAACGAGTTTTTCGATATATTTCAACCCCCGCCCTGGCGGAACTCCCTCGGGCTTTGCCCGGTAAGTTTTTTGAAACGAAGCGTGAAGTAGAACGGCGAAGCGAATCCGATTTCTTCCGCGATGGCGGTTATCGAGCGGTTGGTCAGAGTCAGGAGTTGCCGGGCGCGCAGGAAACGTTCCTCCTCTTGAAACTGTCCCGGCGTGCGTCCGGTCTGCGCTTTGAACAGATGGGACAGGCGTGAGGGGGACAGATTCACCGTGCGGGCAAGTTTATCGAGCGAGATCGGCTCCGCGAGACGTTCGCCGCGCAGGAGTTCCATCACCTTGAAAACGCGTTCGTCGAATTTCGCCCGCGCGGACCCGAGTGGGTTCGCGTCGTCGCAGTGAAGGAGCGCGGCTTCAAGGGCGTTCATGGCGAACTCGGTGCGCCGTGGCAACCCGCCGGTCGCATAGCGGTCCATCGCGTCCAGCGCGGACTCGACAGCGACGCGTTCGGCACTGGCTTCGCCGAGTGACAACAGGGTGATCCCCGGCGCGACCGGCGGCAAGCCACTCATCCACTCCTGCCAGAACGGGCGCGGCAGAAAATGCGCCCACAACAAGCCCCAATACGCCGCCCCTCGCGCCGTCGCATAATCGTGCGGGGTACCGGGGCGGATGATCACCAGATCGCCGGGAGCAGTCGTCACTTCGCCGTGCGCATGACCGAACCGCCCGCTCCCGCCCACCGTAAGAATCAACAGATAATCGCGGGTTCCGTACGGTCGCCACGTGTTGTAGATCGGTACTTCGGTGAATCGCCCGGTCACGAGCGGATAAACCTGCGGCGTGTGGGTGATGATGCGATCCGGCATAGCAATATGTTATAGGTTTTTAGCGTTTTTCGCGATGGTAAAGGGGGAGGTTCTAGCGTATCCTTATACCAATAGTTCGGGGGTTTCCAAATCCCCGCAAAGAAAGGCTTGACACAATGACGATGCAATCAGTGACGACTTTCTCGCCGGATAACCTGGCGCGGATGGCGAGTGAGTTCGGAGAAAACGGTTACACGGTAGTGCGCGGTGTGTTCACGGAAAAAGAGATTGCCGAGATTCGGGAAACGTTCATGGAGCAGGCGAAGAACGGTCCGGTGGACGGTTTAAGCGAGAAACTTCACGTGGCGAAGGGCGACAACGATCCGTTGAAGTTTTATCCGCGCATGATGCACCCGCACCTTCACGCGGACAAGGCGGTGGGACCGGTTTCCATGAAGTATATGCTGGACGCGCGTCTGCATGACTTACTCGCGGCGTTCATGAACGAAGAACCGGCGGCGGCGCAAAGCATGTTTTACTTCAAACCGGCGGGGGCGCGGGGTCAGGATCTGCACCAGGATAACTTTTACCTACGCGTCGCGCCGGATACCTGCTATGCGGCGTGGGTCGCGGTGGACGAGGCTGACGAGGAGAACGGCACGATGATGGTGGTGCCGGGCTCACACAGACTCGAAATCTTCTGCCCGCAAAAATCGGATGCGAAGATCTCGTTCACCGACGCCTATGTCCCGGTGCCGGACGGTCTCGAAGCGGTCCCGCTGATTCTCAAAGCGGGTGACGTGCTCTTCTTCAACGGTTCGGTGATCCACGGTTCGTATCCGAACCGAAGCGAAGACCGGTTCCGCCGCGCGTTCATCTGTCACTACTTGCCCGCGAGCAGCACGGAGTTGTCGCCGAGCTACCCCTCGATGGC
>JACMMA010000515.1 GCA_014379275.1 Armatimonadota bacterium
CTGCCGATTCTGGAGCGGCTCGCGGACGCACGCATCCAGTTTCACGGACAGGTTGTGCTTTGTCCCGGCTACAACGACGGCGCGGCGCTGGAGCAGACGATCACCGAACTCGCCGCCCTGCACCCGGAAGCGCGGGGATCGTACGGCGGCATGGTCTCGCTCGCCGTGGTGCCTATCGGGATCACGCAGTTCCGCGACCGACTCGCCCCCGTGACGGTCGTTTCGCCGTCTTATGCGGGCGAACTGCTCGACTACGCCGAATCGTTTCGCGAGCGGTTCCGCAAGACGCTCAAGACCCGCTTCATGTACCTGTCGGACGAGTTCTACCTGGCGTCGAAGCGCGAGATCCCGTCGCGGTCCGAGTACGAAGGCTTCCCGCAACTCGAAGACGGTATCGGGCTGGTGCGCCTGTTTCTGGACGATCTGGCGAAGTTAGAAAAGAAACTGCCCGTGCGCGTCGAAACCCCGCGTTCGTTCACGCTCGTGACGGGCGAGGCGGCGTCGCACCTGGTGCAGTCGCTCGCGGACACGCTGAACCGCGTCGAGAATCTGTCGGTGAATGTTTGCACGGTGCATAACCATTTCTTCGAGGGCAACATCAACATCGCCGGTCTGATCGTCGGCAAGGACATCGTTTCCGCGCTGGAAAACTTCCCGGTCGGCGATCAGGTGATTATCCCGTCCGTGATGCTCCGCGACGGCGAGCGGGTGTTTCTGGACGAAATGTCGGTGGACACGCTTTCGGAACGACTCGGTAAAATCGTCCTGCCGGTCGAGCGGACTCCAACCGCCGCCGCGAACGCGATGCTGAACTAAACACGCCCGGCTTTTTTCGCCCCGAGGGGATTCTCAGGCGGGTTAAGGAAGGGCTATTCCAGTTGATCGCGGAATCGGCGGATGCTGAGGAACAGGAGGACGAACGCGAACACCGATAGCGCGAGGAAGTTCTCCCAGACTGCCGTGAACCCGCCCCCTTTGATCAATACGGTCCGGGATATGGTGGCGAAGTGGCGCACCGGGTTCAGGAGCGTCCAGGGTTGCAACCATGGGGGCATCGCCTCGATTGGCGTCGTCGCGCCCGACAGGAGCGCGAGCGGCGGGTTGACGAAAAAGGTGAGGAGTTGCGCCTGCAACCCCGTTTTCGTGAACGTGGCGATGAACGTCCCGATCCCGATGCCGGTCAGGGCGCACAGGGCACCCGCCAGGAGAAATATCCCGAGATTCCCCCGGACGGGTAGCGCGAACGCCGTGTGGGCGACTGCCAGAGCGAGCACCACATCCAGAAAAAGTAACACGAAAAGCGGCGTCATCTTGGCGGCGATGATTTCGCCGGTGTCGGCGGGGGTCATCAACAGTTGCTCGATGGTACCCTCCTCCTTTTCCTTGATCGTTGTCGCCGCCGCGACCAGCGAACCGTTCAGCACGATCAGGATACCGATGGTACCGGCGACGACGAACCAGGAGCTGACCAGTCCGGGATTGTAGAGTAGGGCGATGTTCGTTCGCAAGGCGGAACGGGTGCCGCCGTTGCCGCCGTTGTAGGCGTTGAGGATGCCCGCAGCATATCCCTGCGCGATACCCGCCGTGTTCGCGTTCGTCGCGTCGATGAATAATTGGGTCGGCGCGGCGAAACTGCCGCTACTCGCGTCGCGGCTACGCAGACGGTCGCGTGCGAAATCCGGGGGAATAACCAGCCCCGCGTCCAGCCTCCCCGCGCTCAGACCGGATTCCATTTCCCGGACGCTCGCGTAGTCGCCGCGCCTCACGAACGTTCCGTTGGCGGTGAACGCGGCGACGAGGTCGCGGCTTTCCCGTGTGCGGCTGGCGTCCACCACGCCGAGGCGTAGCCGGGAGACGGTGGGGTTTAACGCGAAGCCGAACATTAATATCTGTAGAGTCGGGGGGACGATGAGTGAGACGATCAAGGACCGGTTGCGCCGGATCTGCCGGATCTCCTTGAGGACCAGTACCCAGAGTCGTTGCAGGTTCATGGTTTATGCCTCCAACTGCATTCGGCGCATACGCGCCCACGCGATCAGAAAATAGACCGTGCCGATGAGTTGAACCGTCAGCACGTTTTGCCACTGCGACGGCCACCCCCCGCCGCGCAGGAACGCATCCCGCGACACCTCGATGAAATAGGTCGCCGGTGTGATTGCCGACACCGGCCGGAGCACGGCGGGGATGTTGGCGAGTGGGAAGATGAAGCCGGACAACAGGAACGATAGCACGAACGATCCGAGTTGGATCGCCTGGATCGCCGCCGCCTGGTTCGGGACGATCACGCCGATCATCACGCCGAACGTGATCATGGCGAACAGAAACGCCGCCGACCCCGCGAGGAACGGATACGGACTTCCGGCGAAGCGCAGACCGAACCCGATCATCACAGCCGATAGAAGCAACAGCCAGCTACACCACGTCACCAGACAGAAGGCGGTGATTTTGCCGAGCAGGTACTCCGGCGCGGAAACGCCGGAAACGAACACCTGCAGGAGCGTCCCGCTCTCTTTCTCGCGTGCCGTAGCGAGCGATGCGACTAAAGGCGGCAACAGCGCGAGACAGACCACGAACGCCCCTGGAACGATGAAACGGTCGTTGGCGCGACCGGGGTTGTACCAGAGGCGGATCTGCAAGGCGGCGTCGCGCCGCGCCGCCGAGATCGACGCGGAACGCGGGAGGTCGGAGCGCGTCCGTAGAAAAGCACGGGTGACGGAGGCGACGCTCCCGCGGCGTCAGGGCGTCCGCCGCGCTCCCGAGGTCCTCGGCGCGAACCTCGAACCGCATCTGACGAAGTTCGTCGCGCAACGGCTGTTGACCATCCGTAACGAGGACGCGAACCGGATCGTGCTCCTCTGGGTGCGCGAGCAAATCGCACCTTCCCCGGCGTTCGAGTTCTTCTTCCGCCACGTCACCATGAGCATTTTGAACCCCTGCTCGCTGCTGATCGGGCGGCTGATCGGGCGCGACGCGAGCGACAAGGAGTCACGCGCACGCGTTTTTCTACTCGTCGGGCAGATACTCGTGTTCTGTATAGCCCGCGTCGCCGTGCAACGCGTGATGGATTGGGACTCCTACACGCCGGAACGGACGACGTATATCCGCGATCTGGTTCGCGAACACATCGCCGCCATCTATGGTCGACCCGAAGACGCGGGCGGGGGGTGACACGTTCCTTCCGTTCATCCGGAGCCTGGTCGATGGGCGGTGAGAGTGTTTTTAGCCTTCTCCCTTTTGTCAATGATCACGGCTTGACGATGCCATGGCGGAATGCGTATACGGCGGCTTGCGTGCGGTCGGCGAGGTGCAGTTTGCCGAGGATGTTGGAGACGTGCGACTTGATGGTTTTTTCGCTGACGAAAAGTTGCCCGGCGATTTCGGCGTTCGAGATGCCGGTGGCGATCAGGCGCAGGACTTCGATCTCGCGCGTGGTCAGGGGCGGTTCGGAGGCGGTCGGGTCGCTGGATTTGTTGGCGGTGCCGCCGTGCAACGCGCCGATCACCTGCGCCGCGATGCGCGGGTGAAGCACGACGTCGCCGCGTGCGGCCTTGCGGATCGTGTCCGCTAACTCCTCCGCGCCGACGTCTTTGAGCAGATAGGACAGGGCACCTGAGCGCAGAGCGGGCAGAACGTGTGCGTCATCGTGGTACGAGGTGAGCATGATCACCTGGGAGCGCGGGCTGATCGCTTTCAGGCGGCGCGTGGTCTCGACCCCGTCCATTCCCGGCATTAAGAGGTCCATCAAGACGACGTCAGGGGCAGATTCGCCGGCTTGTTGCAACGCCTCCTGGCCGGACGCAGCCTCGCCGACGACCTCGATATCCGGTTGCGTTTGTAAAAAAGCGCGTACCCCCTGTCGCACCAGCGCGTGATCGTCAACGAGCAGTACGGTGATCGGTTCGTTCATGACGCATCCCCTTCGGACGGAGCCACGTAGCGCACTTCGATTCGGGTGCCCGCACCGGGTGTGCTTTGCAGGGCGAATCCGCCGCCGGGTAAACCCTCCGCCCGCTCGCGCATGTTGGATAAGCCGAGACCGCTGCGTCGTTTCGTTCGCCCCGAGTCGAAACCGCGTCCGTTGTCGCTGATAGAAAGGGTCACCTCGCCGGTCGCCCGGTGGCCGTTCAAGAAAACCCGTACAGTGGTCGCGCCGCTGTGTCGGGCGGAGTTCGCCAAGGCTTCCTGCACGATGCGGAGCAGTTCGGTCGCATGCCTTTCCGACAGGGGGAAAAGTTCGCTCGACAGAAACTCGCCCGCGATCCCGGTCCGACGCGACCAATCCGCGATCTCTTTTTGTAGCCGCCCCGGAAGGTGTCTGCCGTCGCCCGGAAGCGGACGCAGTTCGCGCAACAGGTCGGTCAGTTCCGTCTGCGCCTGACGGACCAGGTTTTCGGCTTCCATCAGTGGCGCGAGCGACGCCTGGGGGCTCTGCGACGCCAGAGCGCGGGCGGTGGCGATCTGGAGTCCGGCGGCGAAAACCTGTTGCTTCACGGTGTCGTGCAGATCGCGGGCGAGCCGGTGCCGTTCCTGCACGGTGGCGACCTCGCGGCGCAATGCGAACAGGTCGCCGAGTTCCTGCGCCATCCGGTTCAGACGGCGGGCGAGCAGGGATAATTCGTCGCCGCCGGTGTCGGGCGCGGTCGCTTGCAGATCGCCCCGTGCCCAGGCATCGGCGGCGAGGGCGATGCCGCCGACGTGCTTACTCACCCGCCGCGCCGTGACCGCACCGACGATAAACCCGACCACGCAGGAAAAGAACGTGATGATGATGAGTTGCGGCAGGAGGACGACGCCGATAGCGAACGGCAACTCCCGAAGCGGCGTGGAGCGGTAGTACACGACCCCCAAAACCGGGGGCGAATCGCCCGCCATGATCGGCACCGCCGCCGCTAAGGAGCCGCTGACCGTGCGTTTCGCCATGCGCCCGGAGGCGTTCTCGCCGCGCAACGCGCGGGCGAGCAGTTCGGCTTCGTCCCCCGGCAACCGTTCGCGTAGCGAGACGCCGGCCGCTATTTTTGGCTGTCGCGGGTTGGTCTGCCGGACGATCACTTTGCCCTGCGGGTCGGTGATACACAGTAGGTCGTTCCCGCCTTCCAGGCCTATTTCGGCGTTGAATCGTGCGGTTACCCGGCGGGCAATGGTCTCGTAATCCAGGAGCCGTTGCAACTCCGCGACCGGGTACGGCTTGCGGCGGAACAGGTCTACGTGTGTCCTCACCTCTTTCTGAATGTCGGTGGCGGTTTCGATCAGGAGATTGTCGGTGGTGAATATGTCCGCGCTCCAGAGCAGAATGAAGATCAGTTCGGCGATCAATGTGACAAGCGCGGTGATGCCCATATAAGACAGCGTCAACTGCCACTGCAACCGGCGCAGGGGGTTGGATGGTAGTAACGCGCTCGGCTCTTTGCGGGGGCGTTTGGGGAAGGAAAAAAAGCGAGCCATCGGTTTATGGACGTATTGTATGGGTATCCAGCGCCGATCACCACCCGCCCCGGACGGATTTCTTCTCCGTCTGCAGGCGGATATACCCCGCGTTCGTTTTCCGTCTCGCGGCGGGGAACGATTCCGCCCTTCGCCCGATGCTAAGTCGCTTGCCCGGCGTTACAATCAGCCCGTTCGCTTGAAATTCGTGTAGCGAACGGGGAGAGACGATGCGAAATTTATTTTTGACCGTTGCTACATTGATTCTGACGGCGTGCGTTTGCCCGTCGGTTTCCGCACAAAGCGAAACGCCCGTGGCGGCGGAATCTCCGGCACCGGCGGCGGACGAAGCCCCCACGCCGCGCACGAAGGAAGATCCGAAGCCGCGCGTACTGCTCGGCGGGTTGCTTCGGATACCGGTGCGGGGGCAACACGTTCGTCCGGGTGCCGACTTCACCCTGTTCGCTCCGGCAAGCGGTGCGATGCGCGACCGCTTCGGCAGTTCGTGGCAGGGGTTCGGGTTCGGATTCGGGCGCGTCGAGGTGCCCCAGGCGCGGAGTGTCCTAGACACCGAGACCGGATGGTTGAGTTCGTCTAAAGGGAGCAACCGCGTCACCTTGATCCCGCTCGGGGTGCGGTGGCGCACGGCGTTCGGCGCGAGCAACAATCGCCCGTTTATCGGCGTTGGTGGCGGACTCCTCGTGTCTGAAACGCGCGTTCCCAGCGAAAACCTGCCGTCCCGGTGGCGCGGCGGGGCGACCGGCTCGGCGTTCGCGGGGATCGCGTTCGGCGGGAACGGTTCGGTGCAGGTCGGGTACCGTTGGGCGGACCGCATACGCGGCTTCGACATGTCGGGCAGTAGCCTGGATTTCGCGGTGCGGTTTTGAAACGCGGGTGCTACAGGAGGAAATCATGACCGGTATTTTCGGGGAAGATCATCGGGGGGCGTTGCTACGGCAGGCGTACCGGCTGGTACGTAACGTCGCCGACGCACAGGATCTGGTGCAGGACACGCTCCTGCGGGCATACACCCGGCAGGAGCAGCAGCGCGATCCCGGCGCGACCCTGGCGTGGCTACGCTCGATTCTTTACAGCGTTTTCTGCAACCGGTGTGTCCGGCAAAAGCGACGCGGGTGGCGCGACCAGTCGCTGGATCTGCTGCCGGACAAGTCTTCCCAACTGCGGAGCGATCACTGCGCGGACGACCCCGAACGCGCCGCGCTGAACACGGAACTCGGCGCGGTCCTCTACACGGCCATCGCGGGATTGCCAGCGAGCTACCGCGAATGTCTGCTTCTCTGTGGCGTGGAAGGGCTGTGCTATAACGCGACCGCTGCGCGGCTGAATATCACACTCCCGGTAGTCAAATCCCGGTTGCATCGCGCCCGCCGCCGCGTCCGCGCGACGCTGGAATCACAAGGATATGGAAACTAATATGTTCGACACGAAAACGGCGGCTAGTTTCGCCGCGCTGTCTATGGTTTTTCTTTGCACAAGTGGAAACGCCTTCGCGCAAACGCAACCTGGCTCCACATTCCAGGTCACCGTGCGCAGTGAAACCGCGAACAAGACAAGCGAACCGCCCCTCGTGTTCAAAGCGAGCGTGTCCGGAAAAAACGGTCGCGTCGATGTTATTCGGGGCGACAAACAGTACAAGACCGGCGACTACCTGCTGACATCCGATGGCGGCGAAACATTCTGGGTCGTGTCGGTGAAAAAGAAGGAGGCGATGCGCTTCACTCCCGAGAAGTTGCATAAAGAAGTCGGCAAGGAAAAATTCAACCTGTCGGATATTTCGCTGCCGCCGCCCGCCGCGTCCGGTCAGCGGGAAAGCGTGGCGGGGGAGTCGGCGGAATCGTACCGATCGTTTCGCAAGTATACGATCAGCGGGCGGGAGCTGATCTGGACGTTCCGCGTCGAGATCGA
Organism: Armatimonadota bacterium; assembly: GCA_014379275.1. Taxonomy (GTDB): domain Bacteria; phylum Armatimonadota; class Armatimonadia; order Armatimonadales; family Armatimonadaceae; genus JACMIU01. The sequence continues at coordinate 7,348 of JACMMA010000515.1, forward strand.
GGAGGACTGGAATTTCTCGCTGGCGACGAACCGCGCCGCCATGCCGCCCTTCAACCCGGTCGTGTCGTTCTTCGCTATGACCGGGAGCGCGGTCCTGTTCAAGGACGTGACCTACGCGGCGTCCGGCTACAAAGCCGCCGTGCCGCCCGGTATGCCGCTCAAAGCGGTGGCGGTGGTGACGACGGAGAAAAAGAAGCGCGAGGTGGAAACGACCACGTTGCAGTCCGACGCACCAGTCGCAGCGGCGATCGAGGCAACACAGTTCGCGATCCCGGACGGGGTCAAGCGCAAGGAATAGGTTGCGTGGTTCGGGAGGTTCGGCGGCCCCCCAACCCCCAATCCTGGGGGAGCCGGAAGGGAGAACAGCGAGGAGCGTTCGTTGGTCGGGCGCAACCGATGCCGCGGC
>JACMMA010000516.1 GCA_014379275.1 Armatimonadota bacterium
CCCAGATCATCCGCAATCTTTTCCGCAAGGGCGCGATAAAGGTCGGCGGCGGTGCGCAAATCCGGCGCGGACAGGGATTGGAAGTCGGTCAGAATCACTCGGGCACCACTCTGGCGTGCTTCCTGAAGCCCCCGAGCAAGCAGAGACGTCTTCCCCATCTGTCGCCCGCCTTTAACGAGCACAATGGAATCCTGCCGGGCGATGGCATCCGTGAACTCTTCATCGGTCGGGCGCACAATGTAATAGGCGGAATCCAGCGGAACCGCACCCCCGGCACGCTCACGCCTCGTAATACTTTGTGTGGCTTTGGAATCGTCCGTGAATGTTCCGAGGATATGCTGGAGGACGATCTCGTCATCTGCGGGCGATTCCCATGCCGGGGCCGGGAATTGTCCCAGTGTGGAAAAAATAATGTCGGTCAATTTGTCGGGGTGACCGACGCGAACCGCGAGTAATTTGGGGTTCCGCCCACCCGAAGCGGTCGCGATTTTACCGGCCAGTTCCACTTCATACTCGAACAGTTCGTTCGCACAAGAAATCGGCGAGAGTAGGAAAACAATGGCGTCCGACCCGGCGAATTGTTCCTCGACATAGCTCGCCCAGTTGGGGCAGAATTGTTGATGCCGCTCCATCTTAACAGTGAAGCCACATCGGAGCAGTTCGGCTTCCAACCATTTTCCCAGTCGGTTGTCCGTTGGCGCGCCACGCCGCTTATAAACTAGGGAGACAGTCTTGTTCGAAACTACTTTAGGTCGCTCCTGTTGCTCCGGAGTGTAGAACGTGTCCCCTCGGATCGGAGGGGGGGGTGTGGATTTCGCGCCGTCGCTATGATTGCGGACTCGCGTTGGAATATGGCGATTCCCCACTTCATCCAGTACGAGATTGAAGACGCGTAATTTCTCGCCATGTTTGACGACCACTTCCCCGAGATCGGCAAGACAATCACTGTATGATTCGAACTCCCGTACCACCTCCGCCGACATCGCCGACAATAAGATATGACCGTTGTCGCCGCAATCCATCAACCGCTGCGCGATGTTGATCCCGGTCCCGGACACATTCTCGTTGCCGTTGATATCGGGCACACGGATGACCGGACCGCTATGCACCCCCATGCGAATTTGCAACTGCGGGCGTGTTGTGAGGGAGCGGGCGATTTCGATCGCGCATCGGATCGGGGAAAGCGGGTCGCGAAAAAATATCAGCGCCATGCCGTCCCCGGTATCCGAGCCGATCAGTTCGCCGCGCTGTTCGGCGCGTTGGAATTCCGGTGTTGCACGAACAAGGGTGCGCAGTTCCCGGGAACTGCGGTCCTGTTGCTCCATCAAGGAACGCGAGAAGCCAACGAGATCTAGAAAGAGGATGTGTCCGATCTCTGCGTTGATGCGGCCGTCGTCCCTGATGTCGGAAACAAGGTTGCCGCCGATTCGGGGAGCGTTTTCAGGTAGAGAAACGGGTTCAGAATTCATTCCGCAAATCCTTGATGCAAGATGGTCACATGATCTGTCACGTTCCTGTGAAATATGCCACAGTATACCTCACTATCTTTTCGCACGAAGAGATAGTCAATTTCGCGGCAGAATATTCATCCCGTGGCACATCGGGAACCAACGTAAGGACCCGCCGGCCCTATGCCGACAGCGATTCCCTGTCGGGGCGGCGGGGTTAGCCTGCCTACCGTTAGTCATGTTTAACAAAATGGAGCGTTCGCGGTATAATATACGCGAATCAAACGCGGCTCGGACAACGTAAAACGGACGCCATCACGTCTTGTTTAGCCGTTTATCACACGTATCGTGAAATCCGTGTGCCATGACGATACGTCTGCTTCCGATGGACCCCGCCGCTATACGACAAGCGGGTCCTTGAAGGAAACAATTGCCGACATTGGAGAATCCAACCTATGTCCGCGAAATCAGCGCGGACGAACTTACTACTGCTGCCAACGGGGCGGCATCCTATATCAACGGTGCGGCGGGCGACGACACGCCCAACGCGGGCGAGAACGGAACGATAACACCACGGGTGCCGTTGACACAGAAGCAACACCGCGTCACCGACAACCTGTATCAGCTCCTCGATGTACTCCCCACGCGCTTGAAAGACGCGTTGGAGCGAGAAGTGCCGCTGGATGATTTGCTCGAAATCGTCATGGACCTGGGGAAACCGTCCGAAGTTCGCTTCGGGTCCCGCGTCATCGAGTTGTATCCCAGCGAGCAGGAAAACCGTGACATCGTGGCGGGCGTTTTGCGCGATCCCCTTGCCGAAGAGGAGGACGCGGGTCGTGCGGAGGCCGAGGTCACCGACGAGGACATCGCCTATGTGACGTCCCGTATCGGTGATTTCGGGCTGGATAACCGCGCCGGGATCGAACGGACCCTGCATCGTATTTCGGCGATACGGAACCGCCGTGAGCGTGTCGTCGGGCTTACCTGCCGCATCGGTCGCGCCGTTTATGGGACGATCGACATTATCCGTGACATCGTGGAATCGGGCAAAAGCATTCTGATGCTCGGGCGCCCCGGTGTCGGTAAAACCACCAAACTTCGTGAGGTCGCCCGCATCCTGTCGGACGAGTTCAAGAAGCGCGTCGTGATCGTAGACACGTCTAATGAGATCGCGGGCGACGGGGATATCCCGCACCCGGCCATCGGTCGTTCGCGCCGGATGCAAGTGCGCAAGCCGGAAGAGCAACACGCGGTCATGATCGAGGCGGTGGAGAACCACATGCCGCAGGTGATCGTGATCGACGAGATCGGCACCGAGCAGGAAGCATTCGCCGCGCGCACGATCGCGGAGCGCGGCGTGCAGTTGGTCGGCACGGCGCACGGAAACTCGCTGGAAAACCTGCTCCTGAACCCGACACTGTCGGACCTGGTCGGCGGTATCCAATCGGTCACGCTCGGCGACGAGGAAGCGAAGCGACGCGGGACGCAGAAAACCGTGCTGGAGCGCAAAGCACCGCCCACCTTCGATGTGATTATAGAGATCCTCGAAGTCGACAAGCTGGCCATCCACCACGACGTGGCCAAGGTGGTGGATAAGATGCTCCGCGGGCAACAGCCGCGCCCAGAAATTCGCGTCCGCAACCGCACCGGCGATGTGGAAGTGGTGCAAAAGGCGGAAGTGCCTGCCGACCGTCCGGGCGAACGTACCGGGGGGACATATGGCGTCACCTACGACACCGAGCCGGACGGGTTCGGGTTCGCGGGAAGCCGCGGGGAGGCAAGTCGGGGACGCGATGACGCGCGGCAGAGTCGCGGCGTCGCCGCAGAGCCGCCGCAGAAGCGTAGCCTCCCGGCGACGACGCGTATGTTCCCATACGGGGTCTCACGGTCTCGTCTGGAGCGAGCGATCGCTAATCTGCGCGTGCCCGCCGTGGTCAGCCGCGACATGAACGAAGCCGATGTGGTAATCGCCCTCAAGGCGACGTTCCGTCGTGAACCGGCGAAATTGACCGAAGCAAGGGGCAAATCGCTCGGGACGTATGTGGTCAAATCGAACACATACATCCAGATCGAGAATGTCGTCCGCGAGATCTTCGGCATTGAGGGGGGCGCGTTGCCGTCGGACGAAGAATCGGCGATACAGGAAGCCGAGGACGCAATCGACTACGTCCGGGAGACCGGCGAACCGGTCGAACTCGGTCCCACGAACAGCTACCTGCGCCGGTTGCAACACCAGTTGATCGAGCGGGCACAACTCTTCGGCGAGAGCATCGGGGTGGACCCGAAGCGCCGTATCCGCGTCTCGCAACCGTAGGGAGCGGGAAACAGCCGGGGCGTCCCCTCCAACAGGGTCGCCCCATTTTCCGGACGTTAAAACGTTCCGGAAAAGCAGCACCTCATCCGCGCACGGCGAGTGCGCGGGGCAAAACCTCGATGCTGAACGACGACTGCACCCCGAACGGGTCGCCGTCCACCTGAAGTGCGGTTTCCGGTTCGCAAGTGATTTCCAGTCGTGACGCCGTAATGTAATGCACGTTGGGGTCGGAAAGGTGTTGGCCGAGAGCGGCAAGCCCGAACTGCTTGGCGAAGTTCGCCCGTTGCAATGGTGCGGGCAGTCCCGGCGCGGCGTCGAAAACGAAAACGTCGAGCAACCCGTCGTCTAAAAGCGCATCCGGCGCGGCGCGGAAGTCCCCACCGTAGAGAGTCGTATTGGCGATCAATATCGCGAAGGCGTCGCTGGTGCGCGTGATCGGGACACCGGAGACTTTGTCCGAACCATACACGTTCAGTGTCACGGAGGGAGGCACATAGTTCGCCAACGTGGAAAGCCCCGCCAGCACATAAGCCCCCGCGCCCATAGTTTCCTTGACATCCATGTTGACGTTATCTACGGCGGTCGCATCAAAGCCGAGCGAGGCCATGAGCAAGAAAAACTGCCCTTCCGGATTTGACGGGATGCGTACACAGCCGACATCCACGCGCCGGGTTCGTCCGTGTAGCGCGATCTGTAACGCCCCTATATTGTCATTGAGGGGGATGGAAAGTTCGCGCGCGAAGACGTTCACGGTCCCTTTCGGGAGGATACCCAGCACGGTCTCGGTTCCGGTGAGGACGTTCGCCGCCGAACGCAAAGTCCCATCCCCACCCGCCGCGATAACCAGTCCGACATTTCGTTGCGCGGCATCACGCAATGTTTGAATCGCCTCTTCCTCGGACTTTGTTGCGACAATCACTGGATCTTTCCCGGTTTCGGCGCGGACGAAGGCGCGCGCCTCCGAGATCCAGTCCGGTTCGGCGTCCGGTTCATCGGGCGACGAATTCGGCAACAACTGTGTGAACGGGTTCGAGCCTTGCGTGGAGGACCCGGCGTTACCGTTGTAGATCAAAACAACCTCGTCTGTCCCGGCGGCGCGGGGAGTGACGGGTTCGGAGACGGGATAGGATGGAGCGATCATGAAGTTAGGATTCCTGAAAAACGGGCTTGCAGTGCGTGTTCGCTTGTTTTACGCAAACTGTCTCCCCTTTATTCCCAAATATCCCCGCCCGCTAAAGGTCGAGGTTTCATCGGTCGGAATTGCGTGGCAGACCGTCCCACCAATGCCGAACCCAGGCGCCGGTAGAACCGGCGATCGCTCCGTAGAGTACTTGCCAGAAGATGATCGTAATCACACCGTTTATGTTAATGCTTCGGTCTGCCATCATTCCGGCGAGGAATGCGACGCACGAAATCAAGAGCACTGATAAAAAGCCGCCGACTGCCGCGACGCCCACCCGCTTCGCCAGGAACCCCGAACGACATGCGAGATAGATGGGGATCACTAGCGCGACGATGCTAGCGATCGGCGCAGCAATCTCCGTCGAGGTAGTACCGCTACGCATCGCACCCGCGACGCCGAAGATGACCGGAAAGCATATCAGGGCGTACCAGAGCGTGAATGAATAAGCGGCTTTTACTTGCTCCTGAGTCAGGGGAACCAGCACACGTTTACGAGCCGATGTCGCGGGAACGACGGACCCGACCACCCCCTTTTCGCCTAGGGCGCGGCGCACCGCCTCGGGAGACAACCCCAACTCGCTACCCAGGGCTTCGACCTGCGCAACGGTTAGTAGCTCGGGTTCCGCCTGTGTCTCGATCTCGGAAGCCCGCGCCAGAACCTCCCGCACCGTCTGACTGTCGTAGCGCGGCCTGTCGTTTCCGGCGGGGTTTTCTTCGGCTCGGAATAGTTGCATGGTTCTTCCCCCGACCCACACCGTATGTTAGCGGCGTTCGGCATTGTCCAACAAAACGGCCAGTGCTACCGCAAGACGACGGTCGAACGTTCGCTCCGGGTCGGCTTGCAGATTCATTTCATATTTATCGGTGAGAGCGAGCTTTCTTAAGAACTCGCCGAATTTTGTGGTCCCATCCGGCTTGTAAAGGTAGAAGTTCGTCCGGATCAGCGCGTTGATAATTTCCAGGTCCGTGGCGGCGAAAATACGCCGGGCGATTGCCTTGCCCATGGAGTCTTCCGTAGCGGTCGCGATCAGACGCTCCTGCGCGTCTTCGATCATCCAGGTGCGGCGCAGCATCGATTGCCAGCCTTGCCGCTTCATCACCCCGATCACCTGCCCGTTCGCGTCGCGGACAATGAACTTGAAGTTTATGACCGTAAACACGCTGTCTTGCGTGACCGACAGGAGCGGTCGTCGTTTGGAATCGTCTTCGTAAACCGTGAACTCCATTTTGAGTCTCAATAACGGGCGATCCACGAAAAACAACGGCATGTTATGCTCATCATAGACGTGATACTTGTTGCCCAGACTTAGGATCTTCTGATTCAGAAAGAATCGGTCATTGGCGAACTTCCCGGCGATCGCATCCGTCGCCCAGGGGTTCTGCGGAGCATTGTTCTCGTTGGTCAGCGGTAATGGCGGGGCGGGGGGCGCGTCCAGCGGTGGCATACTCATAAGCGTTTTTGTACCTTTTCGTGATTCGTAGCGGGGGAATTACACCGTTCTCTCATCCGCCGTCACACCGCAGACTACGGACACACGGTCCGATCCGGTAATCGTTTTTTTCCTGCGAACTCCACGGAATATCAATCAGAGCTTCGGCGCATGGGGTACGACCCTATTCCACAAAAAGCGAGCGTATCCCTCGTTTTAACTATCTATTTCCCGCTGAGAAGCGCACATTTTGCAAAACGCGCAGTTGATACATGGTCAACCCGATCAGTAGCGCCCCCATAATCAACGCAGCCGCGGTGGCGTAGCCGAACTTCAGGTAGATGAACGCGTTCTGCCAGATCTCGAGACCGACCGTGTGCGTCGCATAGTCGGGTCCGCCTCCGGTCTGTACGAGAACCGGCTCCATGATCTTGAACGCCGCCACGGTGGCACCGACGAGGTTAATGACGAGCAGCGGCGAAAGCGTCGGGAGCGTGACGCGGAAGATTTTCGTCCAGAACCCCGCCCCGTCCAGATCGGCGGCTTCGTACATTTCATCCGGGATCGATTGCAGCGCGGCCAGATAGATGACGCTCCCCGGTCCCGCACTCGCCCATACGATGGGCACCACGACGCTGAACATGGCTAACGCGGGGTCTTGTAGCCATTTGAGCGGTTCGAAGCTAAATACCCCGATCAGTGTGTTCGCGAGACCGTTCGGTGACGGGTCGAAGAATTGACGGAACAGCATGGCGGTAACGACCGAGGTCGTGACCGCGGGCAAATAATATAGCACCCGGAAAAATGTCTTGCCCTTCGGGATCTCGTTCAATAGCAGCGCGATCACGACCGGTAGAAAGAAACCGAGCGTCAGCAGGTACGCCGTGAACAGAAACGCGTTCTTCATCCCGATACGGAACGTTTCCTGCCCTGCCGCCTCGATGAAGTTGTCTAGCCCGACGAAGCGCGAGTTGCCGAGGATCTGCACGTCCTGAAACGCCATCACCAGTCCGCGCAACAACGGCAGGTAGGCCCAGACCGCGATCGATAGGACGGCAGGTAGCATGAATGCCCATGCGGAAAGATGCACGCGGATGGGAATGCCACCACGCTTGAAGTTTTTCGCCTCCTCGGTGTTGCGTTGGCGCAGTTTCGCAACCTGGAGGGCGGTATGAACGGTTCGTGCGACAAGCACTGTCACCCCGAGCACAATCGCGCCAAAAATGACATAGGCGAAAGCGCGCTGTTTGGCGAGTTCGGCAGGGGGCGTGTAGTTGAGGAGCTTGGTGTTGATCTTAGCCACCGAGGCATCTAAAATCTGTTTCGCATCCCGTTTCGGATAAAGGATCGCCTGATCCAGCGGTTCGTTCATCAGGTTGTAGATGAACGCCATATTCGGACCGTTCGGCTCCGGCTTGCCGGACGCGAAGAGCGATTTCGACGCTTCCATCCACGGTCGTTGTACCGGCGTGATGTACTCCTCGTAGCCCCACCGTTCGAGTTCGTTCGGGTTGACGAGTTGTGCCAAGCCGTTCTCGACATACGCGGTACATCGCACCTTTGCGGCTTCCTCGCTCGCCATATACCGGATAAACTGCCAGCAAGCGGCCAGCTTTTTGGGGTCTCTCACCGCCGCATTGATGCCCCACATGCCGGCATTGATTTCATTGCCGCTGATCCCGGTCGGCCCTTTCGGCATTGCGGCGACGCCGAGCAGCGATGGGTTCAAGTCGAACTGATTCATGTTCGCCACATCGTCGGACTGGTATGCGAACCACATGCCGATCTTTCCCGCGGAAATGTCGGCTTTGCGCGTACTGGTGCGGTTCGCGACGCCGACCTGGGTCTTGCCGTCCTTACCCGCATATTTGCCGAGCAGAAGTTTCCGATAAAACTGAAGCGCGGTTATGCCTTCCGGCGTGTTAAAGGCGGCGAGTTCTTTACCGGACGGATCTTTCGCCGAAATATCGCCTCCGGCTTGCCACAGGAAGTTGATCCAATAATAGGATTCGCTCCCCTGCTCGAACGTGAAACCATACTGCCCTTTCTGCGGGTCGGTCAGTTTCTGTGCATACTCGTAGAATTCGTCCCAATCTTTCGGGGGCTTGTTCGGGTTCAGTCCGGCGGCGCGGAACAGGTCCTTGCGGTAGTACAGGGCTTGCACATACTGGGCATACGGTACCGAGTAGATTTTCCCGTCAATCGTCAGGCGTTCCTTGATTCGCGCCTGCACACGGTCCAGCGTATCCGGGTTTTGCGCGATCAGATCGTCGAGCGGGCGCAAGAATCCCTGCGAGGCGTAGTTTCGGAGTTGGCGCAGGTTGACATACACCACGTCGGGCGCGGTGCCACCGGCATACGCCATCAGGATACCGGATTCGGCGGCGGGTCCCTGGATGCGTAGCGATGCGTAACGTTGCAAGCGGATTTCGGAGTGCGACTTGCTGAAGGTGTCGAAGACGACGCGGCGGGCGCGTTCGGCGGGCGAAGTGGCGTTCGGCGAAGGAATTCCCCATGCCGGGTTCGCCCCCCCAACCGTAACCGTCGTCGGGACTAATTCTGACTCTCCCTGCTGGGCGAGCACGGGGGAGGCGAATAATGTGACCAAGGCGGCGGCAAGCAAAAGAAAATGCGCGACAGGTTTGGGGAGTGCCATATACTCATAGTACGGGTTCTGCACAAAATTTTCAACGCGACCTCTAGCACTCCCAAACAAGTGCGACCTATGCCTTCAAACGTCGACGGGCACACATCGCTACGACGAAGGACAGGCTCGCCCCGCCGAAAAGAGTCAGAGTACTTGCTTCCGGCACGACTGCCACCCCGCCCACCAGCACGAAGTCGCCCTGTGGCGTTTGCGAGGTCGCACTGATGGTATGGTTATCGGTTTCGAAGCCGGTACCAGCCGTGTTCGAGTTATCGAACACAACACGTGTGAATGCACCATCGGGGGAAAAGAAGTTCACGAACGAATACGGTTCCCCCGCATTTGTGTTGGTAGTGGTCGGCTTACCGAAGAACGCGGAGGATTGATAGATCGTTCCGTTAACGGCTTGGACTGACCCGGTCACTCGGTTCCCCAACAAGGATAGTATGCTGGCGGTGGAAAAACGACCGATCATATCGTTTCCATTAAAAAATGTTATTCCATTGTTATTGTCGCCCGCCTGATAGGCAAATGCGAAGTATCGAACGGGAGTCAAGAATGTCAGTGTAACCGGGCTAGAGCTACCGCTCTGCGCACCCAATGATACGTAGTTTTCCGTGCCGTTTCCGTACTGATTGTCCTGCAGGACGGCGAGCCTTCGGGTTGAATTGAGGCTATACGTTCCGAAATTAGGAACAATGTAATCGGTAACACGATTACCGGTGGCAAGAGAATTGAACGTTTCCACTGTTGTACCAGTAAATCCTGATGGTGCGAACTGCGCATCGGGTGCTGACAAGTAAGCATTAATCGTGACGGCATTCGCCGTACCGGATACACCCAAAATCAAAAAGAAGGTTAAAGCAGATAGCAAACGAAAACGCATAATGCGCACTCCCAGAAAAGTATAGTGACCGTACTGTACGATGGTCCATATATCTATCCAAGCAATTAGCATGCCATCCATACTTAAGTATGGGATGGTTTTATAATAAACTTAAGGGATCCACATCAATCGTCAATCCCATACGATCGGTTTGGGATAGCAATGCCCACGCTTCACGCAACCGCCCGCGCAACAGTTCGATGTCAGTCGTTTTTAGCAAAAGATGCCACCGGTATTTGTTTTTCAGGCGCGATAACGGGCACGGCGCGGGTCCGAGGATCGCGATGTCGCCGTCCGAGCCCGCCCCAAAAAGCAGGAGCGGTCCCCCGAGGTCCGACTTCTTTTCGGCACCGAGGCGCGACGCCAGAGTGCGCAGTCGTCCTTCGGCGGCGCGAACGTCCTCGCCCTGCGAAACGATATTTACCAGTCGCGTGAACGGCGGATAGGAGAGCTCTCGCCGGTTGATGATCTCGCGCCGGTAGAACGTTTCGTAGTCGTGCTTCGCGGCGGCGGCGACCGACTCGTGTTCGGGGTTGAACGTTTGCACGAACACATGCCCGGGGCGGAATCCGCGACCGGCACGACCGGAAACCTGCGTCAGCAGTTGGAAGGCGCGCTCCGAGGCGCGGAAGTCGGGCATGTTCAGTGCGGTGTCCGCAGAAATCACCCCGACGAGTGTCACTCCGGCGAAATCCAGTCCTTTGGCGACCATTTGCGTCCCGATCAGTATGTCCGCGTTTCCGTCGCGGAACGTTCGTAACATCGACAGGTGCGTGTCCTTTTTCGCGGTCGTGTCGCGGTCCATGCGCAAAACACGGGCTTCGGGGAACAGTTTGCGCACTTCGGCTTCGACCTTTTCCGTGCCGATTCCGAACGGTCGAAGGCGTGTGCCCTGACAACCGGGGCATATCTCGGGCGCGCGGCGCTCGTACCCACAGTGATGACAGGTCAGTTTATGCGCCGCTTGATGAAAGGTCAGCGAAACGTCGCAGTGCGGGCAACGCGTCGTATAGCCGCAGTCGCGGCAGAGCAGAAACATCGCGAAGCCGCGCCGGTTGAGAAACAAAATCGTTTGCTCCCCTTTCGCAATCCGATCACC